>BAABWY010000001.1:900000-1158975 GCA_040367435.1 Hyphomicrobiales bacterium 4NK60-0047b
GCTAAAGCTCATCTGAAAGAAATTTTCAATAAAGAAAAATCTGACACAAGTGTGGTTTCAAAAAAAGATCGCCCTCTAGGCTCACCAATGGAATACCCCCTAAACCTTAAAGAGCAAGGTACAAAATCAAGTGAAGGTACAACCTTCAAAGATCTCACAGACCATCCATGGGCAGGCTTACCAATTACCCTTTATCTTTCTGCCAAAGACGAAGGTGAAAATCTATCCAATAGCCCCGAGATAAATATTGTTTTACCTGAATACCAATTCACAAAACCAATAGCCAAAAACATCATCCGCTTACGCAAGCAATTGATCATGACACCATCAGAAAGTCCCCTACTTTCACAATTGCTGCACACTCTTTTAAATAATAAAAAACCGTTTGAAAAAGACCTAACGCTTTATTTAGGCCTTAAAGTAACAGCAGCTCGCCTAGAAACAGCTAGAACAAGAAAAGAAAAAGAAGCTCTCTCAAAACTCTTGTACCAATTAGCCCGTCATGCTGAAGATGGTGACCTTTCTGCAGCTGAACGCGAATTAAGAACCGCACAAGAAGAATTGCGCAAGGCATTACAAGACAATGCACCAAATCAAGAAATACAAAAGCGCATTGATAACTTAAGAAAAGCACTGCAAAAATACATGCAAGCTTTGGCAAAACAACAGCAAAAACAAAACCAACAAGCCCAAAACGAACAGCAAAACCAGAAACAAAATTCAAAGAATATAAGCCCTGAAGATTTTGAGCAAATGCTCAAAACCATAGAAGAACTATCCAAATCAGGTGCAAAAGACTTAGCTCGCCAAATGCTAAGTCAGTTACAAAATATGTTAGAAAATTTACAAACAGGTAAAAAACAAAACCAACAACAACAAAACAAAGCCGCCAAAAATTTAGAAGAATTGGGAAAAATCCTTCAAGAACAACAAAAACTGATGGATAAAACCTTTGAACAAAATAGACAACAAAATCGCCGCAATGCAGATCGCAATCAGCAACAAAGACAAAACCAACAACCAGGCAATCAAAACCAAAGACAAAATGGACAACCAAATGGAGCTCAAGAGCTAGATAAACAACAGCAAGCCCTTCGCCAGCAATTACAAAAACTAATGAGAGAGCTCGAAAAATCGAGACAAGGACAAGAAAGACCCGGTCAAGGCAACAAACGCGCAAATGGCGCACCTTTGGAAAATGCTGATCGTGCAATGCAAAGAGCTGAAGAATTGTTAAAGCGAAAAGAATTAGGTAATGCTCTAAGCCAGGAAGGCCAAGCCTTAGACCAATTACGAAAAGGCATCCAACAGATGGCCAAAGAAATGCAAGGCATGTCTGGAAATGGCGGAAGCCAAAAGAGAAGCGGTAAAGATCCTCTTGGTCGTCCTCAAAGCACAAAAGGCATGGACACAAGTGAAAGCACAAAAGTACCAGATAAAATAGATATCCAGCGAGCACGGGAAATCTTAAGAAACTTGCAGGAAAAATTGAGCGACCCTAATCGCCCAGCTCCAGAAATCGATTATATTGAAAGATTAATCAAAAGGTTTTAGTCCATAAGTCCTTTAAGCTAAAACTCTAAAGTTAGATCATAGACCTATAAAACAACTATGTTTTGTAGGTCAAAAAAAGTCAAACATTGAAGACCATCATTTATGACCGAAGGCTCTACTTCAAACCTAATTTCAATTGCCTATCTAAAGGCTTTTGTCTTGCTTGTCCCAAAGCAGATTGAACTGCAAGTCTAATCATGTCCAAAGTAAAAGGTTTTTGCAAAACCCCCACAACAGAAGGCGCATAATCAGCTTCTTCAGCAGTTGAATATCCCGTCATCAGTAAAATAGGCAATTGTGGCTGTTGTTTAAAAACAAGTTTCGATAGCGTCACACCATCAATAACCGGCATACGTATATCACTAATCATAAGATCATAAGTATCATTTGGCACCGTCAAACATCTTAGAGCTTCTTGCCCTTCATGCGCTACAACGACGTCATGATGATCCATAGAAAGAGCGCGATAAGTAAAATCTCTCACCGCGAAATCATCTTCAGCTATCAATATCCGAGCCATCTCATCACCTAAGATTAGAAAAATTCTGTCTTAACCTCTAATACTAAGCCCTCAACCCTCAATGCAGAGTTAACAAAACTTAAATTGGCTTACTAATTAACTAAGAACCCCTTACTAGCAGATCAGCCTGAACGAAACGGTTCGATTGTATGAGAACAACCTAAAGCACTAAAAAATCACTAAAAATTACCGTGAACAAAAACAAACCATAGATAAGAAGAAGGTGTTCAGCCCACTTCGGGCTGAAGGACATGGCATAGCACTTCGCGTAGCCCGGTGCCTAGCACCGCCCCATCGGAGTGCCCGCAGCGAAGCTGCGGAATAGCACGTGAGATAAATTATTGAAAACTAATATATAAATGCTTGGCTTGTTTAGGTGGTAAAGGAACCATCGCCATGAAAGGAGCTTTTTCTCCTGGCAACAAAGGCTTCTTTCTCACCCGCATCACCCAACGAAAAATTTCTTTTTTATCAGTACCCACAGCCCCAAAAACCATAGGGGGTAAAGTCTTATACCTATTGGTAAGATTCGTAACCTCGCCCTGTACTTTCAATAAAAGTCGATTATCTTCAATCACCCATTTCTGTTGCACATTCGTAAATGTTAAACCTCTAACATTAACATCCATGCCTAAAACAGAGTAAACATTAGCCATACTAGGAATGGCCTTAACAAGAGACACACGAGCCATAATCACAGTGGAAAAAACTAAAATAACGCAGAGGACATAACATCCCCACCCGATCATTTCCTCTCGGCCCATTCTTTTCCATATGGGTAATTTAGCAGCCAAAGGCGCGGTTTCTGGCGTAGGTTGATCATCAACCTCTTCAATCTCATTATCAAATGGGTCTTCTAAATCTTCTGTAGCCGCCGCGATAGGTTCTTCTTCAACCGGCTCTTCTACTGGGCTTTCTTCAATTGTAGGGTCTTCATCAAAAAGACCATCAATATCACCCTGAGAATTTTCCTCTCCTTCTTCCGAGGAAGGTTCATCAAATAATCCATCTATATCGTCTTGATTGTTTTCTTCTTCTGGTTCGGCGGCAGGCTCATCAAACAAACCATCAATATCATCTTGAGAATTCTCTTCCTCAGGTTCATCACCCATTTCATCAAATAAGCTATCGATATCACCTTGAGAATTTTCTTCCTCAGGCTCGTCGCCCACTTCATCAAACAAACTATCAATGTCGCCTTGAGAGTTCTCTTCCTCAGGTTCTGGTTCTGGTTCGGGTTCAGGCTCTACGCCCATCTCTTCAAACAAACTATCCAATTCTGCTTGATCAAGCTCATCCCCACCAGCATCGATTTCTTCTTCAATTTCTTCTTCAATTTCTTCAAAATCAAGTTCTTCTAGAGGGTCTTCATCACTTGGAGAAATCGCTGGTATGCCAGAAACATCTTCAGGAAGAGAGTCTTCAGCTTGTGCACTTGCTTCAGCTAAAGCAGCATTTTCAAAAACATCATCTGAAGTCGCCATCCAAACATGTGAACAACTGGTACAACGCACTTTAGTCCCCTCTTCAGGCAAAGCTGAAGGGATCTCATAATGGGTCGAACATTCAGGACAAACCAAAATCATAATAAAGGGCACCAATTGCGGTTCAAAACATAAAGATATCTAGAAATAACCGAGAAATAATTAAAGAAGCCCTTCTTTTCCAGACTTATCCCCGCTTTGGCCTCATTCAGAGGCTAAATAAAATTTACAAAACACTTTTTGCTGGCAATAATGGCGGCTAAGATAAACATGGATTACGGCACTTTCATAAAACACAACCTAGCCAGTTGAAAAGTTCAAAAAACAAGCCAAAACACATCAAATAGAGGGTATTAGACCATTGATTCGATTAGAAAACGTCGCTCTTCGCTATGGAAGAGGGCCTGAAATCCTACGAGATGTTAATTTTCACCTTCGCCCCGGGTCATTACACTTTCTTACTGGCCCATCTGGTTCCGGTAAAACATCGCTTTTACGGCTTTTATTCATGTCAATCCAGCCAACACGCGGCCTCATTCACCTCTTTGGACAAAATGTAACCCGAATCACTCCATCAAGACGGGCAGATTTACGCCGCAGAATAGGCATCGTTTTTCAAGATTTCCGTCTTCTAGACCATCTCAGCACTTGGGAAAATGTAGCGCTTCCGCTACGTGTCACTGGCAAAAAACCAAATGACTATCAAGAAGACGTCACAGACCTTCTACAATGGGTAGGCTTAGGCGAACGAATGTATGCCCTATCCCCCGTTTTATCTGGCGGTGAAAAACAAAGAGCGGCCATTGCCCGCGCCGTAATTGGCAAACCAGAACTTCTCCTTGCTGACGAACCAACCGGTAACGTTGACCCTCAAATGGCGCGCCGTCTCCTACGTTTGTTCATTGAATTAAATCGTTTAGGAACATCTGTTATCATAGCAACACACGATCATCAGCTAATGCAACAATTTCAAGCACCACGTCTTGAGCTTCACGACGGTAGAATTCATCAGGTAGGATAAACATGACGTTCCAACCCAATAATTCAGCACCACCAGTTACACCGGCAAGCAAGGAGCTTTACTCTCCCTCTCGCCCGAAAGAACGTGGCTGGGGCAATCAGCACACACCCATCGTGCAGGCCAAATCCGTAACAGGTAGCTCACTTGTTGTGGTGATTTCGATTATGTGTTTCTTGGCGTCACTTACTGCAGGCGGCGTATATTTAATCAATCAATCCGCCGCCGCATGGACAGACAACATTGCCAGTGAAGTCACAGTTCAAATCAGCATAAATCGAACTGAAAACATTGAAGACAAGCTTTCAAAAATCTCTTTTTTCTTAACAAATCAACCAGGCATCACTGGCGTACGTCCCCTGCCCCTGGATGAAAGCGCAGATTTGTTAGAACCCTGGCTCGGCGATGGCGCTAATTTAAAAGACTTACCCATTCCCCGCTTGATAGCTGTTGAATTAGATAGAGAGAGCAAACCCAATCTTGATAAGCTCCGCAGTGACATAAAGAAGAATTTCAAAAACGCCACATTGGATGACCACCGTCGCTGGCAATCACAAATCCAAACAGTCACCCGCTCAATGGCTTTGGCCGGCCTTGCTGTACTCATATTAGTTGGCTTGGCCACAACCGCGGTCATTGTCTCCGCCACCCGCTCTGCCATGTCATCCAACAGAGAGATTGTAGAAGTCCTTCATTTTGTTGGTGCAACAGACCGTTTCATCGCCCGTGAATTTGAGCGCCATTTTCTCTCTCTAGGCATTCGCTCAGGGTTGGTGGGTGCCACAGGTTCTCTCATCGTCTTCATCTTCATGCCATTCTTCATGCGTGTTCTAGGCGGAAGCAACATGACAAGCGCGGAAGTGCGCCGCCTACTCGGCACAGCTGCCCTTGATTTACCAGGATTTATTTTGCTAGGAATAGTCGTTGTAGTGATCGCAGCTCTTTGTATGCTAACAACCCGTTATGGTGTGTACCGCATCCTCAATTCTCAGCATCACTAATTAATGAGTCTATGATCTAAAAGACCTAATAGGAATTTTATTCGTGCGTTCGCTAATCTTTAAAATCGGCTTTTACATCGGCTCAGCACTCATTCTCGTCATTGGCTCTCCTCTTTTATTTGGCAAAAGATCCTGGGCCATGGCCGGTCTCGCCTTGCATGGGAAGTTTGTCTTATGGTGGTTGGAATTAACAGTTGGAACAAAAATAGAAGTTCGCGGCCTTAAAAACTTACCTGACAATCCTGTCCTCATTGCCGCCAAGCATCAAGCCCCATGGGAAACCTTTGCCCTTCCAACCATTTTAAAAGACCCTGCTCTCATCATGAAAGAAGAGCTCATGGCCATACCTTTTTATGGCTGGTTTTCTCGTAAATTTGAAATGATCCCTATTCGCAGAGAACGCGCGGCCATTGCCTTAAAAGAAATGCTACGTGAAGCTGAAACTCGCAAAGAAGCTAAACGAGAAATCATCATCTTTCCTGAAGGCACAAGACAAATCCCTGGAGCTGAGCCCAATTACAAGCCTGGCGTCATAAAACTTTATGAAAGTCTGAATATCCCTTGTGTACCCGTTGCCCTTAATTCAGGCGTATTCTGGCCAAGAAATGAAAAAAAACTCTACAAAGGCACCATTATAATTGAGTTTCTTCCACCTATTCCACCCGGGTTAGAGAGAAAAATCTTTAAAGAAACCCTCATCAACACCATTGAAGAAAAATGCAACGAGCTTCAAAAAGAGGGTGAGAAAGAAAAAGAAAGCTATTTAAATTCAGTGATTTAGAAATAAATTGACATTTTTTCTATAAAAACATCCCCCGCTTACCTCCTCTTAACCCTTAAGTCTTAACAATAATGTTATCAATGCGCCCCAAGAAGGCCATAAGTCAGCCCTTTTTTCGGCAATTCTTGCTCTTATATTAATTAATGAAAGCGGAATTCAGTCTGAAAATGGGGAGGCAAAATTATGTTAGTAAATGTAGAGTGTAAGTCCAGTACCATGCGTAAATCTTCTTCTCAACGAATTGTTGAGCAAATCAATTTAAACGAACCACTTCATATTTCAAATGACGCGGAACTAGAAAATGCCTTTCATTTTTGGCAAGGCGCGTCAGGCAAGAGATACATCCACAGCGTTTATTCTCTTTTTACCTGCCCAGAATTACCAAAAGCAAATTATGTCCTGGTAAAACGTGATGAAAATGGTGAGTGCACAGCCCTTTCAATTGGCCAAACAACGGCAAATGCAAATTCATTAAACTTAGCGTTCCTTCGTCAAAGTGCCGCAAAATTTGGCGCCAATGAAATCCATGTAAATGTGATGACGAAAAATGACCACGAACGCAACATGGTCCGCTTGGATTTATTAGGCTGCCAATCAATCAACGGCCAAAGCCCAAAACACTAAAGTGCTTGGTCTTTCTCTCTCACGGTTATTGTTTTTTTAGAGGCGCTTCAGTTGCCCACTAGCAACCGCGCTAGGCACCGAACTTCGTTTGCGCTTCGCAATATCCTGCCCCCGAAGAAGCATCACTCCTTCTTCGTAATGCTGGTCCTATCCCCTACAATCTATAAGCACACCCCGTCAGAGCCAAGATCCGCTTAAGCTCAGCATCATAAAATCCAAGCTCATCCATATGCCGTAAAGTTGAGAGAAAATAATCAATATTTTTACCAGATCGACCAACACACCGCTTAATAATATCAGCTTTTTTCTGAATTGAGAGAGACCCGATATATTGCTTATGCCCCCGATCAGCCACATAACATAAAGCTCTACAAACTCTGCCGCTTCCATCCAGCAACTCAACCGGCATATAAACCTCCCGGTAAACTCTTGTCACTTGCTCACGCTTGCGCAAATAACTCAATGTTTGCATGGCTTGCGCCGGCGGTACATAAAACAATACCCCATCACAAGCCCCTCCGCGATCGAGACCAAGTACCAAGCCAGGTTGAGCATAAGACCCCCGGTGATGAACAGAGCGCACGCAGAAAGAGCGCTGCAACCCAGCGCACCGCCCGTTTACCTTATGCTCATAAGAAAATTCAGGGCGCCACATAAGTGAGCCATAGCCAAAAACCCACAATCCTTGATTGGAGGAAAGGCCTTGATTAGTAAGCCCTCCACCAGAAGATACCAAGCTATCATCCAACTCTCTAGCTTTACCAACCTCTAAACTGGTTTTCATAAATTCGCTTTCATTCAAAATTTAAGTCTTAAGCCGGAAGTGGTCGCACTTGCATAGGCGCTGTTTTCATTCGACTAACCTTAATGCCCTTCGGACGAATTGGTTGTGCAACTTCCTTAATGGCATCAACCATAAACATCCCAGAAAATCGCGGCCATACTTTAGCACCGATGCGTTCAATCGCCGGGCTCGTTGCCAGTTTCAATTTCGTATCAAAGGGAGCAAAGTGAACAAGCGGTTCAATAGTAAGGGGGCGAAACCAAGAGCGAATAAGAAGGTCCCGCAATTGCCCCCGGCTAAACGGCTGCCCATGACCAAATGGTGTCGTATCAACCCGCGCCCATAATCCAGACCGATTAGGCACAATGAGTAGAAGTCGTCCTTCCGGTTTCATAATGCGCCACACTTCTTTTAAATGCATTTCAACATCTGAAAAAAATTCAAGTCCGTGAATTTCTATAACCCGGTCATAACACTCATCCGCCACCGGAAACATATCTTCATCAACCATCACAGAGCGAAGCGGCCCCTCAGCCGGCCAAATGAGCCCCCCTTGCCCGGCAGGGCTAAAAACACCCACTTGGTACGAGTCCGTGAGATATGGTCTTAAATAGGGAGATGGGTACCCAATGCCAGCTAAATTGAGTTGAGAGCCACCTGGCCAATGTTCTTTTATTTTTTGCGTTATTTGTTGGCGTACCCGCAAACCTAGGGCGCTGGCATAAAAATCACGAATTTCAACGACATCTAGATGCATAGGGCCATAACCATTTAAAACTACAAGTTTAAGGGTGTTTTATAAACATTTGAAAAATAATAACACTTAGCACATCACGAAACACAATTTATTTTGTGGATAGTAAATGATCATTTACCCAAGAAAACTGAAATGGGCCTTATTGTAATAACACCTAACATGACAAATATAACGATAAGATCTAGACTACCCAAAATAAAAAGTGCCAAAAAATGCACGAATAAACCGATGCGCCAATAAAAAATTTTGAAAGACCCCGCTATGAGCTTAGAGACCATCTTAGTCCCCTGCTATACAGATAATTACGCTGTCCTTCTTCATGATGACAAAACAAATAAAACAATCTGTATTGACGCCCCAGAAGCCAGACCAATATTATCTGCCCTTTCTGAGCGCAATTGGTCCCTAGATACGCTTTTAATCACTCATCACCACAAAGATCATATCGCAGGTATAGACCAGATAAAAGAAATCACAGGCGCTAAAACCTACGGCCCAGAAGCTGAAAAACTTCAAATTCCGGGCCTTGATGAGCTTGTAAAAGAAGGCTCACCTCTCACCTGGTCAGACAGAGATATCGATATTCTAGAAACCCCTGGTCACACATTAGGCCACGTTTGTTATCATTTTAAAGAAGATAACATCATCTTCACAGGTGACACTTTATTCGCACTTGGTTGCGGACGCCTATTTGAAGGCACCCCGGCTCAAATGTGGAACTCACTTTCTAAATTAATGATCTTGCCCAAAAAGACCAAAGTCTATTGTGGGCATGAATATACGCTTTCAAACGCTGAGTTTGCATGTAAATATGAGCCAAACAATATTGATCTACAAACAAGAATTTTAGAAATCAGAGCCGCTAGATCAAAAAACCAACCAACCATACCAACAACAATTGAGAAAGAATTGCTCACCAATCCATTTTTAAGGGCCTCAAGCCCAGAACTACGAGAAAACCTAAACCTCGCAAATGCAACAGATGAAGAAGTGTTCACAGAAATACGCAACAGAAAAAACAACGAGTAATAATGATGAAAAATAACAACAGATACTCATAGACTAAAACATTTCGCTGTTAAGTAAGTAACTGAAGCAAGAGTAGGCTATGGCACGAAGAAGGTGTGACGCCTTAATCTGGTTGTTATTCGGCAACTAACAAGCAATTGTAGTAAAAGAAAACAAAATACGAGCTATACAAAGAAGGAGCTCAGCCCTTTTTAGGGCTGAGGGACATGGCGAAGTGCCAGCGCAGCCCGGCGCACAAGATCAGCCCGAGCGGAGCTTAGCAAGCACGGACAAGCTGATCGTAAGAAATGCCGCCCCTCGGAGGCTCAAACGCGACAGCGTTTTGAAATAGCCGTGAGAGAAAACAAGTGCGGTTGCTAGTGGGCAACTGAAGCACAAACAAAAAAGAACAACATGAGCCAAGACAACAAACTTTTCACCCAATCTGCAAGAGACACGCTCTACGATATAATCTTCAATCGTAGGGATGTCAGAGGTGAGTTTAAAAGTGATCCTATTGATGATGCTATCTTGGCTAGGCTCCTCATCGCAGCTCACCACGCACCGTCTGTTGGTTTCATGCAACCCTGGAACTTCCTTCTCATCGATGATGAAAAAGTCCAGGAAAACATCCATGCACTCTTTGTAAAGGCGAATGAAGAAGCAGCCTCAATGTTTGAAGAGGAAAAACAAAGCCTCTACCAATCTTTAAAGTTAGAAGGCCTCTTAACCTCACCGCTCCATGTTTGTATCACCTGTGACAGGAACAGAGCTGGTCCCGTTGTTCTTGGCCGAACCCACATGAGCGACATGGATTTATATTCAACTGTATGCGCTGTTCAAAACTTTTGGCTGGCTGCACGAGCAGAAAATATCGGCGTTGGTTGGGTCAGTATTTTCCATGAAAAAGAAGTGAAAGAACTCCTTGGTATCCCAGAAGAGATCCATCTCATAGCTTATTTAACCGTAGGCCATGTCAGCACATTTCATCAAGAACCAGACCTTTCACGAAAGGGCTGGCGCAAGCGGCTAAACTTAAATGAGCTGATCATGAAAAATCACTGGAACAACAATGAAATAAGCTCAGAAGATGAGAAAGAAGATTTAAAAAACAACAACAAACTTGCCGAACATATCACGAATGAATTAAATCGCTTGGCACCACAAACAATAAACAAAAACGAATCAGATTAACCTGTTAAACGCACTTAATTGTCAACAGGCATTCTTGCAAAAAAATCATGCCAAAGTGATTCGTTTTTTGAGGCCAAAATCACGTCTTTTAGCTATAATTTTTCAAGCACTCTCATCAATTTAGTAACATATGTGTCGCAATTTTGAGAAACAACATACGAATTAGTCCGAAAACTGTGCATCTCCCCATCCAATCCCCCAACTTCTATTGAGTTCACAATGGCGCATCTCCTAATATGGCGAAGACGTGTCAAAAGGGTGGCCTTTTGACATGCACAATTTCAGTGGGGGAATTGAAAATGAAAAAGTTGCCAGCTGAGACACGTCTCTGCGCGGTCTTTGTTGATTACGACAATATCTACCTGTCTCTCAGACGGCAGGATGAGCTTGCGGCTAAACAATTCCCAAAAAGCGTCATTCATTGGTTGCGCCAATTGGAAACTGGTGAGTTGATCACCGAGACAAGTAACAGTGGTGCTAAAATTGAGCGCCGCTTGGTGATGTGCCGTTGTTATGGCAACCCAGTGCCGCGCCGAAACAGCAGTGACCAAAGCACAGACATTGGCTCATTTCCATTTGTGCGTCATCATTTCCTTCGCGCCGGCTTCGACATCGTTGATTGCCCTCCATTAACATCACAATTAAAAAATTCGTCCGACATCCGCATGGTCATGGATATTCAGGATTTCCTTGATCACAAAACCCATTTTGATGAATTTATGATCCTATCAGGCGACGCAGACTTTGCCCCTATTTTGCAAAGGCTACGCACTCATGCACGCAATACAACAATTTATGTCAATGAAAACACAGCCGTACCTTATGTAGCCTTGTGTGACGCTCAAGTTCGCGAGCAAGACCTGCTCAACCGCATGCAAAAATTTGCAAAGCAAGAAGCCAGTAGCAACAAAAAGCTCGAACGCAAAAACAAGAATTTGTTGCCTGAACCAGAAAAAGCAAATTTAGATATTGCAGGTCAAAACACAAATCCAAATAACTCAGGCCTTTCAGACATTCGCACTCAGATCACAAATGAGATCGAAAGAGCCGTTTCAAACTCAAGCGCACCTGTTGCCCTCTCATTTCTAGCCGATAAAGCACAACGAACAATTGGCCATGAGAAAACAGTTGGCTCAAATTGGGCAGGCTACGGTAGTTTTTTAAACTTTTTACAAAACAACTTGCCAGAGACCATGCGCGTCACAACCAACCAACCCTATTATGTAGTTGATGAAAGCCGTCATAAAGCACCGAGAACCACAACAGAAGCTTCCGCTTCAGAAGCCGAAACAGTCTCACAACATACGGAACATAACTACCACACGCCGCCTGCAAGAGATTATTACGCTGAATCTGATCATAGCGAGATGGCCCAAGACACATATTCCATTCCAGCACGTCAGCAAGAAGCGAATAGGATTTTAGAAAACAATCAGTCAATCAGAGACACCATAAGCCGTGTTCATGAATACACACACGTGCCAGCCTTAGCCCCAAGTGAATATCAGATTATGTTTGAAGTCATCACAGATGAGCTAAGCGAAGTTGGTCTCAAGGGCAGACAAACAGCCTATAACATCTCAAGCCGGGCGAAAGTTGAAGCTGTAGACCTAACACCAGAAGATGCGCAATTTGTTCTCGACATTATCTCTGAAGCAGACCCATGGTTTGAAAAAGGAATTAGCCCTCCTCTTTTTGCAGAGCGCTTTTTAAATGCGATTATCGCAAGGTGCCGTGCAAACGGCCTTCATCTTACCCAAGAAGAGTTTGAGCTTGTATCTGCCTGGTTCACTGGAAATACAAAGAGCCTGGCTCATCACCAAAATTACGCTGAGCCAGAGCAAATCACCCATCAAAGCCAAGAGACCTGGTTGCTTCCAAACAGTGAGCATGAAGCTCACATGGAACCAGCCCAGCAATTGCGCCACCCTTATATTGATCCATTAAATCCAAATCATGTCTCTCAAGAACATCAGGAAAGCCATGAGCATATGGAAAAAGAACTGCCAAGAATGTTCCGCCTCGGTTCTGACGGCTAGGCTCTGATGGCTAGGTTTGGATGGTTAAGCCCCCAAACTCAATCATAAAATCTCAAATTCCAAACATAAAAAAACATAGGTGAAATTAATCACCTATGTTTTTTTATTTCAGAATGATAAATCAAAAAATTTCAACTTATCAATATTCTTAAGTCAGCTTATGAAGTGAAGTATTGTCCACCATTCGCTGTAATCGTCGCACCAGTGATAAAGCCAGTGTTATCATCAGCTAAAAATGCCACGCACTCAGCGATTTCTTCAGCCTTACCAAGACGACCAACAGGGATTTGTGCAATGATGCTCTCAAGCACTTTTTCAGGAACAGCCGCTACCATTTCAGTATCAACATAACCAGGTGCCACAACATTTACTGTAATGCCTTTACGTGCATTTTCTTGAGCCAATGCTTTAGAAAAACCGATCAAGCCAGCTTTGGCAGCTGAATAGTTTGACTGACCCATTTGGCCCTTTTGACCATTGATTGAAGAGATTGAAACAATCCGTCCAAAGCCACGTTCGCGCATGCCATTAATCACAGGACGTGTCATGTTAAAGAGAGATGTTAAATCAACACGGATCACATCTTCCCATTGCTCTTGAGACATCTTGTGAAGCATTGAGTCTCTTGTGATACCAGCATTGTTCACAATAACATCAACTGGCCCAAGCTTTTCTTCAATAGCAGCCAAACCTTCAGTACATCCTTCAAAAGAACCCACATCAAATTTGAACACAGGAATACCAGTTTCGCTTTGAAATTGATTAGCTGCATCATCATTACCGCCATAGTTGGCCGCAACTTGATAGCCTTTAGCTTTCAATGTTTCAGAAATAGCCCGACCAATACCCCGGGTTCCACCAGTTACAACAGCTACACGTGCCATATGTTTTCTCCTAAATTTTTTAATATTTTTATTTCAGTTTTTGTGAATTAAGCACGCTCAACACAAAGAGCCACACCCATACCACCACCGATACAAAGTGTTGCCAAACCTTTGGCACTGCCGCGGCGTTTCATTTCATGCAACAAGCTCACAAGAACACGCGCACCAGAAGCACCAATCGGGTGACCGATTGCAATAGCACCGCCATTTACATTCACTTTAGACGTATCCCAGCCAAGACCTTTATTCACGGCAATTGCTTGCGCTGCAAAAGCTTCGTTAGCTTCAATCACATCAAGGTCGTCAATTGTCCAACCAGCTTTTTCTAAAGCAATTTTAGACGCTGGAATTGGTCCTGTTCCCATAACAGCTGGATCAACACCTGCTTGGCCAAAAGAAACAATACGAGCCAAAGGCTCAATACCGCGTGACTTAGCTTCAGCTCCTGTCATAAGCACAAGTGCTGCCGCACCATCATTGATACCAGATGCATTACCAGCCGTCACAGTACCTTCACGATCAAAGGCAGGGCGAAGCTTAGTCATATTATCAATAACCGCACCTTCACGGATATATTCATCCTGATCAAAAACAACTTCAGATTTACGCGTTTTAACCGTCACTGGTACGATTTCATCTTTAAATTTACCATCAGCTCGTGCAGCTTCAGCTTTATTTTGGGAGGCCAGTGCGAATTCATCTTGTGTTTGACGGTCAATTTGAAATTCTTTAGCTACATTCTCAGCTGTTGTGCCCATGTGATAGCCATTAAAAGCATCCCATAAGCCATCTTTAATCATAGAATCAACCATCTCGAGGTTGCCCATTTTCGTACCGTTTCTCATATGCGCTACATGAGCAGATTGGCTCATAGATTCTTGGCCGCCCGCAACAACGATTTTCGCGTCACCACTTTTAATGGATTGCATGCCAAGCGCTACAGTTCTAAGGCCTGAACCACAAACCTGATTGATGGTCACAGCAGGAGTTTCATGAGGCAATCCAGCAGCAACAGATGCTTGACGAGCAGGATTTTGTCCCTGTCCAGCAGTCAATACTTGACCCAAAATAACTTCACTCACATCCCCAGGAGCAACATCAGCTCGAGAGATCGCTTCTGAAATTACTGTTTGTCCAAGCTCATGCGCAGAAACACTGGCTAAACTACCATTAAAAGAGCCAACAGCTGTTCGAACAGCACTAGCAATTACAATGTCTTGATCATCCGACATAGAATAGTTCTCCTCCTAAATTAAATGAAATAACCCATCTTTTATCTTATAAATATCTTTCGAACTTAAGCAATCACACATATAATAAATATCGCAATTACTTCGTTTTTTTAGAGCTTTTACGAGGCTCAAACCTCAAATTGGGGTAATTTTCTGAATTGACTATCACTTCAATCAACAATAAACACTCTGAATGACGTTTTAGACCATTACCCAAAGATAAAAAAGCGAACTTAGGTCTTAAAAGTGCCTAAAAATTTATCAACTGAAGCGCAATCTGATGATGGAGCTAGAAGCATCAGAAAAATTGTACGATAAAACAAAAAATCAAGTGCAATTAGTCGATACAATTCGATTAGAGAGTATATTCTAGCTATTTGATATTCGTTAGAGACTAAAACAGGAAACTGAAACGATGGATTATAGAGTTGTCACAAGCGATTTTGCAGTCGCCCCACAAATCAGCCCTGAACATATCAAAGAAATAAAAGCCCTTGGATATGTAGCAATCATCAATAACAGACCTGATCACGAGGTCGAAGGACAACCAACTTCAGAAGAAATCCGCGTGCTGGTTGAAGAAGCCGGCTTAGATTATTATTTTCTACCCATCCAGTCAGGAGGCCTCCCTATGGAAGCAGTTGAGCAAACAAAAGAGCTCATCGCTAAAATTGACGGTCCCGTATTTGCCTATTGCCGTTCAGGCACAAGGTCAATAACCCTCTGGGCCTTCTCAAAAATTGGTCAAACAGAAACTCAAGAGGTCATCAACTCAGTAGAAAAAGCTGGATACAACCTCCCATTTCTACAAAACTACCTGTAAATAGAGAAGGATGTTGCTCATCAAAGCAACATTATCGCTTCCATAAATTACATTTAATGCAACATTCAGAAACATAATTTCACCTGTTTTCCCGCCTCATTTTCCTTGCGAGAGAGCATTTTAATGCTATCTATCCCAGTGAAATGCATGACAACTCCCTTATGGCCAAACCTAGCAGCGGCCATACAATATAAGGAAATGAAACATGACCAGCCATGCGGTATCAACAGCCGTCATCGGCGCGGGCGATTGGGGCAAAAACCACGTCCGCAAATTTCACGATCTTGGCTCTTTAAAAGCCATTTGTGAAACAAACCCAGACGTCGCGCAAAAAATGCATGACGATTACGGTGTCACCAACAGATCTTTTGAAGAGATCATTCATGACCCTCAAATTGATGCAGTTGTTCTGGTCACACCAGCCAACACACATAAAGACCTTGGTCTAAAAGCAATAGAACAAGGCAAACATCTTTTTATCGAAAAGCCCATTGCGCTTAATACTCCTGACGCCCTTAGCCTGACCAAAGCAGCCAAAGATAAAGGCCTCATTTTAATGATTGGTCATTTATTGCAATACCACCCTTGCTTTGAAAAAATGAAAGAGCTTGTCCGTAATGGTGACTTAGGTGAACTACGCCATGTTCATTCACGTCGTTTCAATATTGGCAAGTTCCGCCAGGAAGAAAATGTCATATGGGATTTAGGACCACATGATGCATCAATGGTTCTCTCTCTAATCAATGATGAACCAACCTCAATTAGAACAAGCGCAAGCAGTTACTTGCTCCCAACCGTCAGTGATTTTGCAACCATAAATCTTGAATTTAAAAATAACATCAATGCAGAGTTGAGCCTCTCCTGGCTCACGCCACAAAAAGAGCACCGCCTCATTGTTGTGGGATCAAAAGCTATGGCAGTCTTTGATGACACTTTAGAATGGGATGAGAAGCTGCGCATTCACCGACACAACTGTGCCATGGAATATGGCAAACCAGCCGTATTAGACCGCGATATGGAAGGTGAAGCCGTCAAAGTGCCCTTTAAAGAACCTCTATTAAACGAATGCGCAACATTTCTAACCTGCATTGAAACAGGCACACAGCCGCCAAGCAACGGTGAAGAAGCCTGCCGCGTGATCAAACTGCTAGAAGAAGCAGATCCAGCAATAAAAACGGAAACAAGCCTCAGCCAAGCAAGCTAACTAACTACTTGGCACAAAAAACTGAAACCAAGAGCACAAAATTCGATGGTTACTCGCGGGCCGGTTTCTGGTGGGAAACCTGAAGGCCCACTAAAAGAGACAACTTAAGCGCCACTTAATAACGCAGATGCTAGTGAGCATCTGAAGCGACACTAAAATAGCGCGGTTGCAAGTGGGCAACCTAAAGCGCCACTAAAAAGAAAGAATAAGAAAATGGAACCGATCCAGTTCATCGATTTAAAAGCGCAGCAAACTCGTATCGGCGCTGATAGAATTAATAGCAAAATCAATGATATTCTCGGACATGGCCGTTACATCATGGGCCCTGAAATCACAGAGCTCGAAGAAAAATTAAGTTCTTTTGCCGGCACGAAACACACCCTCTCTTGCTCCAACGGATCAGACGCAATTCTTTTAGCTCTGTTAGCCTTAGACATTGGCCAGGGTGATGCTGTATTCGTTCCAAGCTTCACCTTTGCAGCAACTGGTGAAATGGTCGCCCTTTCAGGCGCAACACCCGTTTTTGTTGATGTTCTTCCAGACACCATGAACATGGATCCAGAGCACTTAAAACGTGCCATCAAAGAAGTAAAAGAAAAAGGCGAGTTCACACCAAAAGCTGTGATGCCTGTTTGCCTATTTGGTCAAATTGCAAACTACCCAGAAATCAGCCCAATCGCCAAAGAAGCTGGCTTAAAAGTAATCGCAGATGCTGCACAAGGCTTTGGCTCAACCATCAATAATACACAAGCCGGCAAGTATGTTGACCTTCTCACAACTAGCTTCTTCCCAGCCAAACCACTTGGTTGTTATGGAGATGGCGGTGCAGTTCTCACCAATGATGATGAAATTTACAACACGCTGGTCTCATTGAGAAATCACGGACAAGGTATTGATAAATATGATAATGTGCGCATCGGCATTAATGGCCGCCTAGATTCAATTCAGGCCGCAGTTCTTCTGTTAAAACTCGAAATTTTCCCAGATGAAATCAAAGCAAGAAATGAAATCGCAGCCAGATACAGCGAAGGCCTGAAGGATGTAGTCGAGGTTCCTTTTGTGCCTGATAGCATCATCTCAACCTGGGCCCAATACACGATCAAAACACCTAAAAGAGATGCCATCGCTGCGCACTTAGGTGGGAAAAACATTCCAACAGCGATCTATTATGTCAAACCAATGCATACACAAACAGTTTATGCAAAATACCCTGTTGGCGGCGGTAAACTCCCAGTAACTGATAGCCTCTCACACGAAGTCATCAGCCTACCCATGCACCCCTACCTAAAACCAGACGTGCAAGATAAAATTATCGAAGAAGTAAAAGCAGCTCTTTAAAAACAAAAATGCGCCCCTGCCTCAAAGGCAAGGGCGCATTGTTTTCATTATCTTAGTCTCCACACCCTAACAGCTCTCAAAACCCATATTTCACAATATGCAGAAAGCAAAAAACGTAGGCCTCAGCGCGGTTGCTCATTGCGGATGCCTTGTGGGCATTTGAAGCAAAGAAAAGCCAACCTAAAGCGCAACTAAAAGAAGCCGTCGGGGCTTAGCCCCGTGCCGTCGCAGGGCGGGAACGAAAATTCCATCTACACAAAGAAGGAGTGACGCCATACGGTTGCGAAGTGGGCAACTGAAATAAGAAAATGGCGTCCAGAACATGGAAGCTCTGCTGCCCGGTGCCTAGCACCGCCCCTCGGAGGCCTAAGCACCATAAGCGCTTAGAATAACCGTGAGAGAGTTAAAGACTTTTAATCAAAGTTTCAGCTGAGCTTGCGTCAGCCTCTGTTGGGTTTCCTTCAATATTCAAAACAGAAACAACCCCATCATCAACCAACATTCCATAACGATGCGAGCGCACACCAAGTCCATGCCCGGTTGCATCAAGCTCAAGTCCTAATGCTTCAGTAAATTCACCGCTACCATCAGCAAGCATAACAATCTTGCCATCAGCACCAAGTGATTTACTCCAAGCATCCATGACAAAGACATCATTAACCGAGACACAAGCGATTTGGTCAACGCCCTTAGCCTTAAGCTCATCATGAGATGCCAAATATCCTGGTGCGTGGTTCATATGACAAGTCGGTGTAAATGCACCAGGCACAGCAAACAAAGCCGTCTTCTTACCTTTGCAAAATTCAGCCATAGACTGAGCGCTTGGACCATCCGCAGTCATAATCATTAATTGTACGTCAGGCAGTTTTTCTCCAACAGAAATGGCCATCATAAGCCCCCTTTTTAATTATCAAATTTCTGAGACTTAGCCTAAAAGAATAATAATTTTTTACAATCATTTTGTGAGAAGATAACTATTGTACCGGACAAGGTTGTACCACAGCCAAATCATCAGCCCGAAGAGTACAAGTCAAAACCAGTCCTTTAAACTTTTGCGGTTCATCCACATCCGTGAGACTAATTTTATAAAGCGACGCTGTATCACTTGTCTGTGCTTTTTTAACAAGCTTTGGTGTTGGCACATACATGCCATCTGGCCCCTCAACAAATAAATCCACCTCTTTAGAAGAAGCCGGTACCAATACATTAAGGGTTAAAGAGGAGGCATCTTTCTCTTTTTCAATTTTTACAGTCCTAACACCCAAACCATTCTTAACTTCTTTCACAGGTTTAGGTGTCAGAGCAAGTGCCATAGATAAAACAGGAGCAAAGCGCTGCGCATCGCCCTTATCAATCGTCAAACTTTGAGAGGCACTAACAGGCACACACAAATCATAGCAAATGGCATATTGAGCTGATAAATTCAGTTTTATAGGTTTAAGAGGATCTTCAGGCGTTAATAAAACCGGCAATGTCACCTGTGATTTATAACCAATAGTCATACCTGTCGGGTCTTGAAACCGCCCCGGGACAGGATACATAACTTCAGCTTTTTTCAAATTTTCAGAACCACTCCAATCAAAAAAGGGAGGAATTCCTGTATCTCCAGGGGTTCGCCAATACGTTTTCCACTTCGGAGCGAGACGGATTTCTATGCCAGCAAATAATTGATTCTGGCCTAGCCACTCTGTTTTAGCTGCGATTAAACGAAGTTGAGACTTTCCATTTCCCTGCCATTTTCCCTCAGCTGCAGGGTCAAAAGCTAACGCTGAACCACTTAAAACAGATAAGAAAGCAGCAAAAAGGCTAAGTAAAACAGTACCCTGAATTTTATTTCGGAATGAAAAAGTCACAGCAAATCCTTTAAACCAATTTCGAAAATTAATAATAAAACCCATCAATCCAGGTAAATAAATACCAAAATCGATATTTTCAATACTACCATTCTCAAAATAACTGATCTTTAAAACATATATCACAATTAGGTGACACAATTAGGCAACAACAAAAAACATCCAATTAACCAATTCAAAGCTCACTCTTCCCAAAACCAATATTTTTTCGCTACACTAAACAAAAGATTAGATGTCATGGATAAAGCAAATGCAAAACTTATTAAAAAATAACAATGCATCAGGTCTAAGCGGACAACTTCTTTTAGCTATGCCTAGTATGCAAGATGACCGTTTTTCAAAAAGCGTGATATATATCTGCGCCCACTCGGAAGAAGGTGCAATGGGATTGATCATCAATCGCCACGCAAAATCTATGAATTTTACAGATATTTTGGAACAAATCTTCCCAACAATAGACAATAGTCCTCTGTCTCTATCAGAAAACACGAAAGACGTGCCATTCATCCACTTAGGCGGGCCAGTAGAGACGGAAAGAGGGTTTGTCCTACATTCTTCCGATTATCATTCGAAAAGCCATACATTCCCGGTAAATGACAATATTTCGCTAACCGCTACCATAGATATATTAAAAGCAATTGCTGAAGGAACAGGCCCGGACCAAGTCTTACTCGCACTTGGCTATGCCGGCTGGGCACCAGGGCAGTTAGAAGAAGAATTAAGTGATAATGGTTGGCTGCACTGCAAAGCAAACTCTGATTTAATTTTTGAAACTGACGCCGCTTCAAAATATGACACAGCCTTCAATTCACTCGGCATCAACCCAACCCACCTAGTCAACCAAACCGGGCACGCATAAAATCTAGATTTACGATTGCGGTAATTAGTCAGCAGCTGAAGCGCCAATTAAATGCGTTATCTACTAACAAACATCACGAAGAAGGAAGCGCTCTACTTCAGAGTGCGAACATGACGCCAGAGGCGTCCGGCGTGTGCGCCGCCCCCTCGGAGGCCCACCGCTTCAGCGGTGGAATAGCCGTGAGAGAGAAAAAGAGCTTATCTTTTGCCCTTTTTATTTCCTTTTTTAGGAGGCTTTCCCCCCTTAGGGCCACCAGCGCCCTTCTGTTGAGAAGCCTGAACTTGTGAACCTTGAGGGTGCTGGCCATTAACACCTGCGTCACCTGCTTGAGGAGCCCCATTTAAAGGGGCGTTATTAAAGTTGAATTTTCTTTCTTTATTCTCAACAGTCCCAGCAGATGGCTGCTCTCCAACATCTGAATATGTACCGCCACTGGCCAATTGGGCATAAACATCCATGACCTTAGGGTTTAAATCACCTGAACCTTGTGGAGACGGAGCAGCAACCTGCCCTTTAATCTTTTGAGGTTTCTTGGTCTTAGTTGCTTTTTTCCGGACCACATCTGTCGACCCGGCAACAGCCGCTTGTTCTGCAAGTTTTAAAGCATCATTAAGACCAGTCCGCTTTGGTTCTTGTCCAGATACTTTCTCTAGCCCTTGGCTCAACCCTTGATCTACTTTTTGGCTTACTTGTTCACTAAGAGCGGCATGCTTCTGCAAATAAGCATCCTCAGAAGCAGTGTGACCAGCATCCATATTTTGACCAGCTTGTAGATGCTCAGCATTATTCATACCAACTGATTGCTGTTTTTTCATTTCACTATTTTGCAAATTAGCCAGGGCCGCTGCAACTGATGGATCAACCTTTTGCCCCACCGTTTCAGAAACTTCACCAGGCAAATGACCATTTTGCTGTTGTAACATTTGCTGATCCTGTACAATCTGGTTTGCGTCTTGATTATGACTTACACCTTGATGGTGAAGAGACTGAGCCCCAGCCATACCACCATTCGCAGCAACCTCACCCGCTTGCTCAACAACGATTGGAGTTTGTACGACCATATTTTGTTCTAAATATCCAGAACCAACCTCATTACCAATCTGCGGATCAGTTTGAGAATAATCCATAACAGTACCATCACTGTTCAAAGCAGGCACTTCTGCAGCTCCCCCTTGAGGAACTTGCCCATTTACAGAATTTTTGTCTTTAGACACATCAGCAGTTTGTATTTGATCTTCTTTGACTATTTGTTTTGCATCAGCACCAGTTTTAGAACGAATGGCTCCAAACAAACCAGAGCGACCTTTAATCTTCACATCTTTCGCCAACGCTTCAAGCAGATAAATCACATCTTTTTGGTTCATAGGTTCGCCAAAATAAAACCCTTGCGCATACCCACAGCCAATAGAGCGAAGGAAAGTAACATCTTCTTCGCTTTCAACCCCTTCAGCAACAACTCCCATATTCAGCTCACTCGCAAGTGCAACCACAGAGCGTAAAATAGCAGGGCCAGTTTTACCTGAAGAAACATTATGAACTATGGAGCGATCCACTTTCAAAGTATCAAACGGAAAACGGTGCAAATAACTAAGGCTCGAATAGCCAGTACCAAAATCATCGAGGGCCAAAGACGCACCCGCATTTCTAAGCCAACCTAAGATCTCAACAGCACCTTCTGGATTTTCCATCACCAAAGATTCTGTCACTTCAAGGCGCAAACTATTTTCAGGCAGTGATTCCCGAGTAAGGATCATTCTCACTTCCTGGTAAAGTTCCTGACGGAACAATTCGCGGCTGGAAATATTAATGCTCACAATGAGCGGCTCATCAGCACGAGGTAAAATCCGGTTCCACTGAACTGCATCCTTAACAGCCTGGTTTAAAACATAAGACCCTAGTTCCGAAATCAAATCAGATTCTTCTGCAATGGGAATAAATTCATCAGGAGATAAACGCCCATGTTTCGGATGGTCCCAGCGAATGAGAGCTTCAAAACCAGTAAGATCTTCACCCTTTAGCTTTGTAATAGGCTGATAGAGAACTTTAATCTGCCGGCGCTCAATCGCTCTGCGCAAATCACTTTCCAATGCCAAACGATTATCCCGTTCACCGCGCATCGTCGGTTTGAAAATCTCAATCCGATCAGTACCAGAACGCTTTGCACGGTACATCGCTAATTCAGCTTCATTCACCAAGTCCTGATGACTAAGCTGTGTACCATCATAAACAGCAATACCAATAGAACCAGTTAGAATAATTTCCTTGCCGCCAATTTTCATTGGGCTACGCAAAGACCGCCTGATGCGCTCCGCAAGCAAGGCAATTTCCTGCGGGTTGTTCTCAGTCACCAGTAACACAGCAAACTGATCACCATTGATCCGAGCCAGGCTATCTTGCGGCCCAAGGTGGCGCTGCAAACGCCGCGCAATGGTCAGCAACATTGTGTCACCAATCACCATTCCAAAAGATTGGTTCACATGTTTAAAACGATCAATATCAACAAACAAAATGGTCGGCGGGCGAACACCGCCCTCATCTTTCACGCGTGTAATAGCAATTTGCAGACGGTCAAGAAACAGTTCTCTGTTCGGCAAACCGGTCAAACTGTCATGCACAGCATCCCCGAGCAACCGTTCTTGCGAGCGCTTACCATCTGTAATATCACGCATCAAACCAACACAACGTAAAGATCTCTGATGCGGCATCGTCACAGAATGTGCCCTCAGCTCATACCATAAGAAGTGGCCTTCATGGCCGCGCATACGAAACTCAAGTTGCAGCTCGCCGCCATTCTTCTCTTGTAAAGTGCGCATTAATAAACGGAAACGTTCTCGATCAGAAGGATGCAAATACTGCATCCATTGCTCAACCCGGCAGGTCAATTCACCTTCATGCAATCCCAAAACATCTTCAACTTCCGGGCTAACTGAAATTTCATCACGCCGAGAATTCCATTGCCAAACAGCCGCACCCGCTCCTTCTAAAGCAAGTGAACGCAATTGTAACTGACTAGGCGGTGCACCGGCCAGCGGCTCAAATGAACGAAACGCAAATTGCGTCACCGTGAAACCTAACAGAACCAAAATAAGCACCAAGCCTGATGTTAAAGCTGGCGCAACAATATCACCTGAAAGCTGACCAAGCGTGGCAACACCTGCACCAAATAACCAAACAACAAATAACAGCCATGTCGGCACCAATGCCAAAGCTCTATCTTGTCCGCGAATGGCCAGATAACCGATAAGTAGAGACCCAAGTGCACCAATAGCCAAAAGAGAAAGGCGAGCAAGACCAGAAACCAAAACGGGATCAAGGACAGCCAAGGCAATAAGACCAAATTGACCTAAAATCCAAACCCCAAACAACAACTTGATCCAGCCATGCCAAAATCTTAGTCGCAAGAATGTATAGAGGAAGACAACAAGACTAGAGGCAATGGCCGCCTCAGATCCTGCTCGATAAAGGGAATTCATTTCCGGATCAAGTCGGAACAATTTGTGCCAGAAACCAAAATCAACACACAAATAAGCTCCAACACACCAGGCAATAAACGCAGTGGCTGGAAAAATAGCCTTATGGTTTGCAACAAAAACGGCCGTAAGGAAGATCGCTAAAATACCGACAATGCCAAGCATGATGCCGTTAAACAGCGCCATATCCCGCAGCTTTTTACTCAAGGCAAGCGGATGCCATAAAAACACACGTGGGAAACGTGAGTTCGATAGCTCAGCAACAAATGTCACCGTTGATCCAGGTTCAATAGTGATGCTGAAAATATCAACAGCATCATTCGGTATCCGTAACGGCAGAAACCCAACAGAAGGGGTTAAATGAATTAATCGTTTCGCATCAAGGTCTGGGCGTAAAATACGTGATCCGACAATGTTATAACGGTCCGTTGTGACCACACGAACAATCTGTTTATCCGTATTATTTTTAAGAGCAAAAACAATCCACTTTGGGTCTGTGTTTGGTGTTTGCGCTTTCACCGCCATGCGGTTTGAAATACCATCGGCATCACGCGCAGTTTCAACCTGCAGCGTATCCCCAGCCCCTTTATAATGCTCACTGAATTTCGTAATCTCAATACGCTCAATTTCAGTCGTCAATTCAATAGGCTCTAACGCCTGGGCAGTTGAAAATGTGAAAATAAGGGAGAAAAGTAGAAAACTAAGTTTAGCTACAAACTTCGCTGTTTGAAAAAGCACGCAATAAAATGATCCGCGTGAGAAAACTTTCATAACCAACTTCAGAGCGAAAAACAGCACTGATAGAGCACCTGCAACAGCAGTATGCGCCATAAAAAGGTACATAGTCAGCAACCTATTAATTATTTTTGCGCAAATATGCGTCAAACCAATCCTCAATTCATCCAATCAGACATCAAAATACATGCCATAGGAATAGGGCAAATAGATGAATCCCAAAATGCAAACTAAAATCAAATAAAAAAGGCGCAATTACGTAATTATTTATGTTTTACCTAAATCATTTATTAGCCAGCCAAACAAGAGATGGTCCTGCCACTGACCATTTATACATAAATATTCCCTGGCTAACCCTTCTTTTTGAAATCCACATTTCTCAAGAACTCGAATAGACGCTAAATTTTCCGGCAAACTAGCGGCATCAATCCGATGCAATCCTAATTCCTTAAACGCATAAACACCAAGCGCTTTCACAGCCTCGGTCATATACCCATTTTTTTGAAATGGCTGTCCTATCCAATATCCTATAGACCCAGATTGGGTCACCCCCCGTCTCACATTAGAAAGAGTGATCCCACCTAAAAGATTATTGCCTTCTTTTGTAAAAATAAAGAAAGGATACCCAGTACTATCACGAAATTCACGCTGATAAAACCGCAAACGAAGCCGAAAACTGTCTCTCGACAACTCATTTTGAGCCCATTTTGGCTCAAACGGAATTAAGCCATCCTTACTAACACCGCGCAATTGAGACCAATCAGCAAAATCAGCCTGTTGCGGTAAACGCAAAATCAGCCGTTCCGTCGTAATAATAGGCCCCATATCAAATGATGCAGCTGAACGAAGAAACACCATCTATTGCCCTACCTCTCAAAAAACGCTTCCAATCATGCTTTCATACGATGATCTAAGATATTTTAATTTAAGATCCCATCTTAAAAATCTCTACCCAAAATCTTTCTCTAAAAAGTCTTCTCCAAGAGCTTTTCCAATGTTAGACCTTTGCGAAATAAGAGTTAAACCCTTTAAATTCGTCAATATTCTGTTCGCAGCCCACAAGAGCAATCGTTGGCTCACTTTGTTTTACAATCCGCTGAACCAAATCCTGGCAAGCCTCTAATGATACAGCCTCTATTTCCTCTAATAGTTCAGAAATTGGTATGATGCGATCAAAGAACAAAAGTTGCCTGGCCAATTGCTCAGCCCGAACAGCCGAACTCTCCAAACTCATAGCAAGGCCGCACTTTAACTGGGCTTTAGCCCTGTTTAGTTCAGTTAAGTTTAAACCACTCTCACAAAGAGTTGCAATCTCATTTAACATCACTTCAGTGACTTCAAGTTGTTTCTTTTTATCACACGCCACATAAAGCCCAAACAAACCAGAATCTTCATATGCTGAATGAAAACTGTAAACATGATAAGCAAGCCCCCGTCTCTCACGCACCTCTTGAAACAACCGGGATGACATCCCTCCACCAAGAGCTGAATTTAACAGCTGCATTGTAAAAATATCAGATGATTTAAACGCAACGCCTTCAAACCCAATAACCACATGCCCTTGCTCAAAGTCTTGAGCACCAGCCGCAACACCGCCCTCATAAGCAACGGTCTCTAAAGAAAGCTTCTCACCAGAAGGTAGACCCGAAAAATAAGTCTCAGCAAAACGTACAAACTCATCATGATCAATAGCACCAGCTGCCGACAGAACCATATTCTCAGCCCTGTAATGCGTCTTCATAAAATCAGTTAGATCTGAAACTGTAAAACTAGAGACCGTTTCAACTGTCCCCATAACAGGGCGCCCCACAGATTGATCTCCAAAAGCCAATGATTGCGCCAGATCAAACACAACATCATCAGGCTGATCTTCATTAGCCAAAATTTCCTGGAGTATCACATCACGCTCACGAAGCAACTCATCCTCCTCAAATGAAGGGTTTTGCAAAATATCCCCAAGAAGTGAAACAGCAACCTCAACATCAGAGCGCATCACAACTGCATAATAAGATGTCTGATCAAGCCCGGTAGAGGCGTTTAAATCACCGCCAACATTTTCTATTTTTTCAACAATTTCAATTGCACTCAGAGTGGTAGTGCCTTTAAAGGCCATATGTTCTAAAAAATGCGCAATTCCATGTTGTTCAGGGCGCTCATTTCGACTGCCAACACCAATCCAAGCTCCAAGAGATACAGTCTCAAGATGCGGCATCTCATAACTAACAACCCGAAGGCCATTAGCTAATGTAGAAACTCGAGCTTCTATTAAGGAGCCTTCCATTAAGCAACCTTGCCTGCTCTGGTTTTATCACCAATAAATTGAGAAACTTCAGCCAAATCATTTGGCAAACGTGTAACTCGTTCTTCGCTCTTTAGCTGAGCAACCAACCGAGCTGGTTGTGGCACATCAGCACCTGTTGCTTTTGCAACAACATCGGGAAACTTCGCCGGGTGAGCTGTTGCCAAAGCAATCATAGGCGTATCCTCATTCCCCTTCAAGCAACGAGCCCCTGTCTCAAGCGCAATCGCACTATGCGGATCAATTATATAATGATTATCTTCATATTCTGCCTTGATACGAGAAACAGTTTCATCCTCATTAATCCGCAACCCAACAAACAAATCTCTCATAGGCGCAAGCTCATTTTCAGAAAGCTGAAACTCACCTTTTGTAGAAAGGTCATTCATGAGGCTCGCAATCCGGTTCGCATCGCGCCCCGCCATTTCAAACATCAATCGCTCAAAATTAGATGAAACCTGAATATCCATACTCGGGCTATAGGTTGCGGTTACACCATCTGGCTTATAAGTACCTGTCTCTAGCGTGCGCACCAAAATGTCATTCACATTCGTTGCCACCGCCAAAGTCTTAATCGGCAATCCCATCTTATGAGCAACAAAGCCTGCAAACACATCACCAAAATTGCCAGTAGGCACTGCAAATGAAAGCGGTCTATTCGGGCTGCCTAAAGCAACGGCAGCTGTGAAATAATAAACGATTTGCGCCATAATGCGCGCCCAGTTGATGGAGTTCACACCCGTCACTTTCATGCGATCACGAAACTCATGATCATTAAACAAGCCCTTCACCATCGCCTGGCAATCATCAAACGTGCCTTCAAGCGCAATGTTAAAAACATTCTCTTCTTGTGCCGTTGTCATTTGCCGGCGTTGAACATCAGAAACCCGGCCATGTGGGTGCAGAATAAAAATATCAATCTGTTCACGTCCTCTAAAGGCTTCAATAGCAGCACCGCCCGTATCACCAGAAGTCGCACCAAGAATAGTCGCACGTTCACCGCGTTTAATAAGAGCGCGATCCATCAAAAGCCCTAAAATCTGCATGGCAAAATCTTTAAACGCCAATGTTGGTCCATGAAATAGCTCAAGCAACCATAAATTATCATCCATCTGAACAAGCGGCGCTACAGCACGGTGGGCAAAGCCAGAATATGCCTGCTCAATCAGCTCTTTAAATTCATTCTCTTCAATCGAAGAGCTGACAAAAGGAAACATCACCTGAAACGCAATTTCTTGATATGAGCACCCTCTAAGTGCAGCTAGCTGCTCCGCACTAAACGTCGGCCAGCTTTCAGGCACATAAAGCCCCCCATCACGGGCGAGCCCTGCAAGCATCACATCTTCAAATTCAAGAACTGGCGCTTGTCCGCGCGTGCTCACATATTTCAACTGATCTCTCCTAAAACAGAATAAGCCTCTAGAGGAAAAAGGCCCTTAAATTTATTATCAGACTATATATTTGTTTTTTTCGCTTTTTGCCAGTATTCAATCTTTAAGCTGTTTGATAAACAGTGCTATTGAAAACAAATCATTTGCGAAGGCGACTAAAGGCAAAAGCTATGAAAACCCCAATTAAGGTCAAAGCTAACCCATACCAAGTCAACGCATAGCCTAAATGCTTATCTGAAAATTTGACTTTCGTAACCCCCGGCCGCGGCCACTCTCCAGATGTTTCAATTCGCTTTTGATCAATCATAAAGGGAAAAGAACGCTTCACATCCCCCTTCAAACTAGCATAAAGCTCCTGAACATCCCGCACATACCACTTATTGCCGCGCACATCATTTAGAGGCGAAAAATAATTCCCCTCTTCACTTAAACGAACCAACCCTTCAATCACCTGGGGCCCCTCCACAAGGCCTTTCGAGCGAAGTGATGCATCCTTTAATGCCTCTGGTACAAACCCTCGATCAATTAAGACAACATCACCAGCTTCAGTTTTAAGAGGAGTAATAACATGCCAGCCAACTTTTCCCTTAAAAGGTAAAAAGTAATGGCGCTCTTGTGTGTGATCAAAAACACCCTTCACAGTCACGGGCCGGAAGCGGATATCATCTAAATTCTTAGAAAGCGCAACAACCTCTTCAAATGAAGAAGTCGAACTTGCAATCCGTTTATTTACAAGATCTATTAAATTCGCTTTCCATACCTTTCTCTCCATTTGCCAATTACCAAGGCTGATTAAAATAACCAAACCAACAACGGTAAATAGCAAGGGAAGAAGAAGACCAGCGCGACTAAATTTATCAATCATCTGTTTTGCGCCCCTCCCGAGCATCATTGCTATACTGCAAACAAATCAAAATGCCTTTTAGCGGCCTCAAAAGCCCAGCTGAAAGAATGAGAATACTCGGCAACCAAAGAACAGCATGAACCCAGTAATCCGGGCGATAATTAATTTCTGTATATATAGCCAAACCAACAACAAGAAACCCTACAATCAACATAATAAAAACCGCAGGCCCGTCACCGCTATCAGCAAAGTCATAATCAAGGTCACATGAAGAGCAGGATTGATCAAGAGAGATAAAACCATCAAACAATCGTCCCTCCCCACAACGCGGACAGCGCCCTTTTAATCCCGCTAAAATCGGAGAAATTTCTTTATTAGTCATAGATGAAATGCTCCAGACTTTTTCATAAAAATGGCCCGTTAAACCAAGTTCAACGAGCCATCAACTATCATTTACAAACTAGTTTGCTAGCTAGTTAGTGAGCACCTGGTGTGCCTTGTGCCCATACATAAATGCATGCAAACAAAAACAACCAAACAACGTCAACAAAGTGCCAGTACCAAGCAGCTGCTTCAAAACCAAAATGCTGTTTTGCAGTAAAGTGTCCAGCCATTGCTCTAAACATCATCACAGCCAAAGTGATTGTACCCACAACCACATGGAACCCGTGAAAACCCGTTGCCATGTAAAATACTGAACCATAAATATTGCCGCCATTTTCATTGCTGAAAGCAAAGCCAGCATGCATATATTCATAAACCTGACAAATGGTGAAAATAACACCAAGAATAACGGTTAGAAGAAGTCCCCAAATCAAACCCTTGCGGTCATCTTTAAGCATAGCATGGTGAGCCCAGGTCACAGTTGTACCTGAAAGTAGAAGGATCAAAGTGTTCACCAATGGAAGTTTCCAAGGGTTAAACGTCTCTGTACCAACTGGTGGGAATACACCTTGAGTTACTTCATTTCGAGTAACCTGCCCTAAAGCAGCTTCTGCCCCGCCAGCCGTTTTAATCACTTCATCCCCTAAACCAGGGAAGAGCGAAATATCAAAGAAAGCCCAGAACCATGCAACAAAGAACATCACTTCAGAAGCAATGAACAAAATCATGCCGTAACGGTTGTGAATTTGAACAACAGGAGTGTGGTCACCATTTTTCTCAGCTTCTTTAACCACATCACGCCACCATAAAAACATGGTCAGTATAACAAGACCAAAACCAACCGCTAAAACGGTTGAGCCTTTATCGTGCATAAATTGAATAGCTCCATAAGCCAAAACGAAAGCCGCAACTGCGCCTAATAACGGCCACGGGCTTGGATCCACCAAATGATAATCATGGTGCTTACCGTGAGAATCTGCCATCTATCTCTCCCTTAACATGTGCCCCAAATGCACGTTAGATTTTATAACTTTAGGTAGGGTCACCATAAAAAGCCCCCTAATCCCCTCAGTACATTTATATTTAACTCAACAATAAATTCGCCAAAATGTTCAAAATCACTTCCCTACCTGAACAGTACTTGCTGTCTTCAGCTGGGCATTCTTTTTTTCAAAAAACACATATGACAAAGTAATCTCATTCACTGTTTTTCCACTCTTGTCAGTGACAATTTCCGGATCAACATAAAAACTAACTGGCATTTCAATTTCTTCACCAGCTTCTAATTTTTGTTCCGTAAAACAAAAACATTCAATCTTATTAAAAAAACTACCAGCAATCTCAGGCGTCACATTATAAATCGCGCTACCAACAAGCGGCGTTTTGCCTAGGTTTTTAGCTATGTAGTTCACAACAACAGTTTCACCAATATGCACATCCATAGAGCGCTGAACGGGTTTAAATTTCCAATTCAAACCTTTAGCAACAGTCGCATCAAACTTCACTGTGATCTTCTGATCCAGAATTACACCGCTAGAAGCCACAGCCCTCTGGGTTGTCCCTCCATATCCCGTAACCTTACAAAATAAATTATAAAGTTCAGGTGAATAAATCACCAAGACAGTCATCAAGCCAACCATGCCCACAAGAGCAGTGACAACACTGGTGTGGTTTGGCTGATCAGCAGAGGCAAAATTCCCAGAGCTCAAGGGCACATTTGCAGCGCGCTTTTCAGTCCCACCTTCAAGTGAAGAGGAAACCTTGCTCTTAATATCTTTGCCAAAACCCATCAATAAAAGCCCTTACACAAAACCTCTTATACGAAATAAAATCACACTAAAAAATCACAAAGGTCTGTTAACAACATTTTCGCCCAAACGAATAATCGTAATGGCATAAAACAACACCACAAAAGCGGCCAAAACCAATCCAATGACCAGCGAACGGCGCTTGCGTTTTTTCTGTTCTTCTTCAGTCATAATTTAAATCCCAACTTGAAACCCAGTTGAATAAAAAGCACCAGGTACAACATGCTCAATCAACAAAACTGAAAACAGAAAAAACAGATAGAAAATAGAATATAAAAATAATTTCTTAGCAATTGCATCAGCGATATTACCAACCCGCACACGGTAAACCTGAAGAGCAAGATAAAGGAATACAATCCCTGCCATTACGCTAAAGGTCAAATAAATCAACCCACCAAGACCAATAAAAGCTGGTGATAAGCTCACAGCAAAAAGAATGAAGCTATATATTAAAATCTGTAACCGCGTTTCATCTGGTCCTTTAACCACAGGCAGCATAGGAACACCAACACGCTCATAATCTCGGCAACGATAAAGTGCCAGAGCCCAAAAATGAGGGGGCGTCCACATAAAGATAATCAAAAACAAAACAACAGACTCAAACGAAATAGAACCGGTAACAGCCACCCAACCAATCATTGGCGGGAAAGACCCAGCCGCACCGCCAATAACAATATTTTGCGGTGTAGATCGCTTAAGCCACATTGTATAAATGAAAATATAAAAACCAATTGTCCCAGTTAGAAGTGCAGACGCAAGCCAGTTTGTCGCTAACCCAAGAACAATAATAGAAAAAACACTAAGAACAACACCAAGCGCCAAAGCTTCATTTTTAGAAACAAGACCGCGCGGTATTGGTCTAGCTGCCGTGCGTTGCATCTTGCCATCAATATCAGCATCATACCACATATTCAAAGCACCAGAGGCACCAGCACCAATAGCAATAGAAAGAATGGCAACAAGACCTAAGAAGGGATGAATATCCCCAGGAGCAACCATCAAGCCAACAAAACTTGTAAAGACAACCAGAGACATCACCCGCGGTTTTAATAACTGCACATAATCCTGCACATCACCACCAAAGGTCTGTGCATCTTCCTCTTGTTGATAAGCTATGCTCAACTCACTCATAAACTGAAATTTCCAATTAAAAATTCAAAGTAAAATGATCTCCAGGCGCATCAAGAAACTGAGCGCCTGGAGGATAGATTTTAAGTTATTTAATCCGTGGCAATTCTGAGAATTGGTGGAACGGAGGAGGTGAAGACAATGTCCACTCCAATGTTGTCGCACCTTCACCATAAGGATTAGCTGCAGCTTTTTCGCGGCGAATAACCGCATGAAGCATAATGAAGAGGAATAATACTACAGACGCTGCCGTAATATATGAGCCAATTGATGACACATAGTTCCAACCTGCATACGCATCAGGATAATCCACATAACGACGCGGCATACCCGCAAGTCCTAGGAAATGTTGTGGGAAGAAAATAATATTCGCACCAATAAACATAATCCAGAAATGCAACTTAGCTAAGCCATCAGAGTAAGTTATGCCAAACATTTTAGGGAACCAGTAATACCAACCCGCAAAGATTGAGAAAACCGCACCAAGCGAAAGCACGTAGTGGAAGTGAGCAACCACATAATATGTATCATGCAGCGCACGGTCGACACCAGCATTCGCAAGCACAACGCCTGTCACACCACCAACAGTAAAGAGGAAGATAAATCCGATTGACCAAACCATAGGAGCGCTGAACGTTAAAGAACCACCCCACATCGTCGCAATCCATGAGAAAATCTTCACACCCGTTGGCACCGCAATTACCATAGTCGCTAACATAAAGTAAGCTTGACTATCAACGCTCATGCCAGACGCATACATATGGTGCGCCCAAACAACGAAACCAACAAGGCCAATAGCAACCATCGCATACGCCATGCCCAAATAACCAAACACTGGCTTTTTAGAGAATGTTGAAACGATCTGAGAAACGATACCAAAGCCAGGAAGGATAAGAATATATACTTCAGGATGACCAAAGAACCAGAACAGATGTTGATAAAGCAATGGATCACCGCCACCTTCAGGACTGAAGAAAGATGTGCCAAAATTACGGTCTGTCAACAACATGGTAATCGCACCAGCAAGTACTGGTAGTGATAGAAGAAGCAAGAACGCAGTCACAAGAACTGACCATACAAACAATGGCATCTTGTGAAGTGTCATGCCTGGAGCACGCATGTTAAAGATTGTCGTAATAAAGTTAATCGCACCAAGAATAGAACCCGCACCAGCAAGGTGAAGAGACAAGATACCAAAATCCATAGCAGGACTTGGGTGACCTGTTGTCGAAAGCGGTGCATAAATAGTCCAACCTGCACCAATACCTTGCGCCCCTTCAGGCCCTTGGAAAAGTGACAAAATTAGAAGAATAAATGCAGCTGGTAATAGCCAGAACGAAATGTTGTTCATGCGTGGAAACGCCATATCAGGCGCACCAATCATCAACGGCACAAACCAGTTACCAAAACCACCAATCATCGCCGGCATTACCATGAAGAAAACCATGATCAAACCGTGAGCGGTTGTAAATACATTAAACATATGCGGATTGTTAAAAACCTGCATACCAGGTTCTTGCAGTTCCATCCGCATACCAACGGACAATGCGCCGCCTACAATCCCTGCCATAATGGCAAATAACAAATATAAGGTACCAATATCTTTATGGTTGGTTGAGAAAAACCAACGCGAGATGAACCCAGGCTTATGATCATCATGATGATCGGCTTCAACATGTGCCATCAATGCTCTCCCTAAATCTTGAGGCTAAAATCTATAAAATTTAAATTATTATTTTGCCAATTTGGCTACGATATCGCCATCAGCTTTATTCTTGGCAACTTTAACACCGTCATTAATACTGTCATTAGATGCATATTCTTCTTTTGCCCATTGCAGCCATTTTTCATATTCTTTAGCTGTAACAACTTTAATCTGAATAGGCATGAAAGCATGGTCTTTACCGCACAATTCAGAGCATTGCCCATAATACATACCTGTTTTGCGAGCTTTAAACCAAGTCCGTGTAACACGGCCAGGCACCGCATCAGCCTTCACACCAAAACTAGGAACCGCCCAGTTATGAATAACACCAGCAGGGTCAGCTGTAATGAGAACGTGAACAACTTTGTCTTTTGGCACAACAACAACGTTATCAGTTGATAACAAGCGAGGCTCACCAGCTTCAAGTTCTTTGTCTTCTTTCATGGTCGCTGTGAAAGAAATATCTTCATGGTCAGAATATTCATAGTCCCAGTTCCACTGGTTACCGATAGCTTTAATCGTCACATCGGCTTTAGGGAAAGTGTATTGAGCAGACAACAACCGCCATGAAGGAATTGAGATCACAAGTAAAATTAAAATCGGAACAACGGTCCAAGCAAATTCAAGCGATGTACTGTGAGTTGTTTTAGATGGAACAGGATTAGCTTTCTCATTAAAACGAACAATTACGTATAACAGAAGCGCCATAACAAACAGAGTGATAACAGTGATAATAATCAATAGAAGGTTATGAAATTCTCCAATTTGATCCATAATCGGTGTTACAGAATCTTGAAATCCTAATTGCCAATCAACTGGTTGCCCCTCTGCAGCCAATGCAACTGTTGATCCTAAAAGTGCTGAAACAGCTGAAACAAAAGCACTGATACACAAGCTTTTAAGTCCCAACTTATTTTTGAACCGTAAGTTCATAAAAAAGCTCCCTATTTATTATCACCGTTCTTATATAAATTCGAACGGCTTGAAACCCACAAAATGCCACCTATATCGTCAACAAAGCCGCGACTTAGATACAGTAAATGGCAAAATTAATGCCCGTTGTAATCCACATCTAGCGATGACGCAATGTGGTAAATGGTAAAAAGTTTTCAACAACACAAAAGCTATAAAGACTTAAACCTAAGCTTTAAACTTATATGAAAAATAGAATTTAATAAATTTCAAATTTGAACTTACTCAATGCCATTTTTAAATATGTCACAATTTTGCCGTAACTTTTCCAACTAATGCTAATAAAAGCATTCCACATCTATGATGATAAATTACCCCATCTTTGATGAGAAAAAAATTTCTTATATACTTTCCACCCCTAAAATTTTAGAGATAGATCCAAAATCAAGATACGAAAATGGTAAGATAACTACCATTTTTAACAATCAATTGATCAATTCATATCCAAACTTATGCCATACAGGGAAACATAGCCAAGTGCAAGCTTGCAACTGTCTATTCGCCCTATTTCTGCGACATATCTTCACATACGAATATACATAACAAATAATGAATATGTTCTCTTAGATCTAAAGAAAATTTTTGAACGTCCAAATTTAGCCTAATTATTAAAGCAAATCCTAGTTATTAAGATGACGCAGAAAATACATATCCAGAAAACTAAAATGTGCAAAATGTTGCAAAATTAGATAAACTGCAAAAAATCGAATCAGATAAACAAAGAAACATAAATCTTATCAGATTTAAGGATTGAGCTTTGCTTCACAAAATGTGCGCTAACAGACAAATAATAAAAACACAAATAATGAAATCATTGCCTCCAATTATGCCTCAAATAAAATCTATAACGCACTCTGAAACGAAGGCGAAACAAATGAAATTCGTACGCACATCTCTTTTTCTTAGCTTATCACTTCTATTAATTAGCCTATCACAAGGTTTTACGAACAAAGCTCAAGCAGAATCTTTCAAAGTTAGAAAAACACACGGACATTGGCACCTAAGCTGTGGCACGCCTCCAGGAGCAAAAAGCGAAAAATGCGCCCTCGTACAAGACGTAACGGATGAAACAAGACCCAATTATAGCCTGCGTGTCATTTTCCTTCGCTCAAGAGATGGCAAAAAAGAAGTGCTAAGAGTTGTCGCCCCCTTAGGAGTACTACTCCCAACTGGGTTAGGGCTAAAAATTGACAACACAGATATGGGCCACGCTCAATTTATGAAATGTGGTAAAATTGGCTGTATTGCCGAGGTGGTGGTCACTAATAAAATCGTAGAAAAATTTAGAACCGGCAAAAATGCTGTTTTTATCATTTTCCAAACACCAGAACTCGGCATTGGTTTCCCTGTATCACTTAATGGTTTTGGCGCTGGCTATAGAACTTTAAAATAAAGATCTTTCTTAACGCCCTTAAAACAAGCCACAAGAACAAAATTAAACCGCTGACTTTATTTTAATGTTTTTTCCCCGATTGGAAAATTTATCTAATAAAGTCAGCGGTTTAATTTCGTCTAAAAAGAAGAGGGCTAATTTCTATGAAACTAGCCCTCTTTTTAATTTAACTAAAAATAGTCACTTTATTCTAGCGCCACTGAATGCCAATTTTACCGAACAAACGACACGTTTTTAAAGTGAGTTTACGCTTTTTAGCCTCTTTAAAACGTTGTCTTGGTGAAACCTGACGGCACCATCCAACATGTCGGCGATAATTATTATGCCAACGTGGTCCATGTAAATCACAGCCTTTGGCGATGTTTTTACGAAAATGAGCAATCGCACCTTCAGCATACTCATGACAAGGCCCTGATTTCTGCCCTTCATAAGCAAAACATTGCTGCAATTGATTTGAGCGAACTTTTTGAGCTCTTACAGGAGCCTGCTTTTCAGCACTCAAACACCAGGAATAATGCTTTTTATAGCTATTTCCCCAGCGTCCTTTTTCAGTCGGACCACAACCCGTTTTCGCCCAAGTTGTATTTTGCATCACAGCAACTTTGGCATAATGCTCACATTGTGAGCGTTTGCCATAGTTCAATTCTTCTACACAAGATGTAATGGCATTTTTCTGGCCAACACGCTCTGCTTTTCTCTCTTTAGGAGACATACGCATACAACGACGGAAATGCCGTTTACCATTTTCATGCCAACCACGACCACGGTAGCCACAGCGGTTTTTCACATTCTGCTCTTGTAACTGAATAGCTCGATCAGCCCATTTATCGCAGCGATCAACAGCCTTTTGGTGTAAACGCCCTCTTTTCGGACCAAGATCATCATCAAAGGCACGATAATCTTTTTTCTTCACACCAGAGATACAGCAGCCATTTTTAAATCCAGTTGCAACATCCCTCTTCAAACGACATTCACCAACCCCATCAGCACGATAAGGTCTTACATATGTCCACGCCTGACAACGTCGATCCCCAGCGCATTTTTTGCGGCACAAGGCTGGACTACCTGTATCATTTGGAAAAACTGAATAATCTTGTCCTAATAAAATTTTATTATTTTCAATAGACATTTCGGCAGAAGCCGATCCAACAAACAACAGTGAAACCATCAAAACAGAAAGAGTAAAAACCCTCACCGAAAAACCCGATAATTGACGAATAAAAATACTTTTAATCACAAAAAACCCTCCAATTACAATCTAACAAAAATCAGTATATTAAAAACAGATAGCCCATAAAAGCTCATAAAATGAATGAACCAAACCAAAAAACCCCAAACGAGTGCCAATAACTGGCACAAATTCATGTCAAAACTATAGCTCTTAACGGAAAATACTATCCATAACTCTTTCATTCCACAACTTAGCAACCACCTACAAAAAGCAATATCTCTTAGAACAACGCACCATCTTCTTTCACTAAATAATGAATTGAGTATTTCGAACCAACGAAATAAAGTCACACCAATACAAAAAACAGCCTCTCATGCCAGTAAGGCAATTAAAAACGCCTTCTGGGCAAAAGAAAGCAAACCAAAAAAGAATGACAAGTCCGCCCCCCCCAGCCTCATCTCAAAAAGAGAAAGCTGGCAGCACAAGCTCTCTTGACCAATCTGCTAAAGGCTCAAACGAAAAGGGTGAAAGAAAAGCCAAATTTTTAACTGGCTCAACCATGTCCCACATCATCACGATGACGCTAACTTCAGCCATCGGATTAATTGCTATTTTCTCTGTCGATTTTGTTGATTTCTTTTTTCTCAGCCAACTAGAAGACACAGCCATCCAAGCAGCACTCGGCTTTACAGGCACATTGCTATTCGCAACAACCTCAGTAGGCATCGGCTTCGCCATTGCATCTTCAGCCACTGTTGCAAAAGCAGTTGGAGAAGAAAATCATGAAAAAGCCAACCGCCTCGTCATAAATAGCTTAATCTATACCGGTCTAGCTTCCTGTATCATCGGCTTTTGTCTCTTCATTAGCCTTCCCTACATTCTTGCAGTCTTAGGAGCCAAAGAACACGTATTAGAACTTTCAAAGTCCTACTTGCAAATTTTGGTTCCCACAATGCCAATCCTTGCTATTTCAATGGCTGCAGGTGCATGTTTAAGAGCCCTTGGCGATCCAATGCAAGCTCTCTACATTTACGTTGGCGGCGCATTAATTAATGCTGGCCTGGATCCATTACTAATATTCACCTTCAATCTTGGTATGGATGGCGCTGCAATAGCGTCAGCAACAGCACGAATTGGTATGTTGTGCATGAGCCTTTACGGGTTACTGATAATTCATAGAATCAAAACAAAAACCAACCTGCTAAAATTAAAACAAGACCTAACCCCCTTTAGCTATATTGCTCTGCCTGCAATTCTTACCAATATCGCAAGCCCAATTGGCAATGGCTATGTCACCTATGCACTGGCCCCCTTTGGAAACGCAGCAGTTGCCTCTTGGGCCATCATCGCCCGCATACTCCCACTTACCTTTGCCGGCATATTCTCTCTATCAGGAGCCGTTGGCCCAATCATCGGCCAAAATTTAGGAGGGAAACGTTATGATAGAGTGCAACAAACGTTATATGACGCCGTGAAATTTAGCACCATCTATGTCCTCTTTGCCTGGGCACTTTTAGCCCTGGCAGCACCTACCATTTGCGGCATCATGGAACTCGAAGGAGAGGCAGCCGAGTATGTAATGTTCTATTGTTATTGGCTCATCCCAGGCTTTGGTATGATCGGCTATATGTTCACAGCCAACGCCGCCTTTAATAACTTAGGAAAAGCTCATTATTCAACCTGGCTCAATTGGACAAGAGCAACCCTTGGCACCGTGCCATTTGTCATAGTCGGCACATATTATTTTGGCGTCTATGGATTATTATCCGGACAAATCATCGGCGGCGCAATAACCGCCTTTTTAAGTCTTTATATTTGCCAAAGGCTGATCAAAAAATTACAAATAAAAAACTAGAGCATGCCATCTTCATTGATATCAAAGGCATGCTTATTTTCTCTCACGGCTATTCTATGAGCTGAAGCTCATAGGCCTACGAGGTGCGGTGCTAAGCACCGGACGCCTATGGCGTCATGTCCGTCCTCTGAAGTAGAGCACTCCCTTCTTCAGTAAGGTACTTCATAATTTTTGTAATGAATTCAATTCCATTTGATATGCTCTATAACAAATCTCTCCTTATGAAGAAGGAGTGGCGCTACTTCAGCGTCAGGATATGGCGAAGCGACAGCGAAGCCCGGCGCGAGCGCCGCCCCTCGGAGGCTCAAGCGCGTCTAGCGCTTGAAATAGCCGTGAGAGAAAACAAAGCAATATTAAAGAGATACCTCTTTAATATTGCAATTCTTCATAGACCTTGTTCACATCCTGGTTCCACTCATTATTAAAGAGATCAACCAAGCGTTCTGACAAGCTCCACCCATCCTCAACAATTTCGTGTAATGGCTCTAAGAAGATCCGCTCATCTTCGCCCTCTGGGTTCTTAAAGTCGCGCCCCTTTAACCCGGCATCAGACATCGCCAAAACTTCTTTAGCAATATCATTTAATTTATGAGACTGAATGCCTGCCTTCAAACCAAGACGCGGCACGTCATCACGAAGGATCTGACGCTCATTCGTACTCCATCCCTTAATCAGGTCATAGGCAGCGTCTAATGAGGCTTCATCATATAAAAGCCCTGTCCAAAAAGCTGAAAGCGCTGGCAAGAACGGAGCCGGCCCACAGTCAGCACCGCGCATTTCAAGAAATTGCTTCAAACGAACTTCAGGAAAAATCGTCGTTAAGTGCAGTTCCCAATCGGCCATCGTTGGAAGTTGACCTTCAAACCCGTCAAGTTTGCCATCCATAAATTTCGAAAATGGCTGGCCTAAAACATCAATATAGTCACCATCGCGGTAAACAAAATACATAGGCACTTCAAGGGCGTAGTCAACATAGCGCCCAAAATCCATCCCGTCTTCGAAGACAAAGGGGAGCATGCCTGTGCGGTCATTATCAACATCCCGCCAAACTTCAGAACGAAACGAATGAAAACCGCTAACGGCCCCATCTTTAAGAACAGAATTTCCAAATAAAGCGGTTGCCAGTGGCTGCAATGCCAAACTAACCCGGAACTTCTTGACCATGTCGGTTTCTGAGCCAAAGTCCAAATTCACCTGAACCGTACAAGAATTATGCATCATATTGAGCCCATATGTGCCGACCCTCGGCATATAGTCCCGCATAATCCCATAGCGCCCTTTCGGCATATGGGGAATATCATCAACTGAAAATTTAGGAGAATAACCAAGCCCTAAAAAGCCAATGCCCATTTCATCAGAAATTGCACTGACATCTTCAAAATGGCGGCCAATTTCATTGCGCGTTTGATGAATGGTTTTTAATGGAGCTCCCGAGAGTTCAAACTGCCCACCTGGCTCAAGAGAAATGTTTGAAGAAAACTTCCCGCATGTACTCGGCTCTTTTAAACCAATGATCACATCACCTTCAAAAATACCCGTATATTTACTATCAGCCTCCAGCATTTCATCGAGCAGCACAGCAATCCCGTTTTCTCCCTCATAAGGAACAGGAGAAACATCTTCCCGGTAAAACGGAAATTTTTCATGTTCCGTTCCAATGCGCCATTGGTCCTTCGGCTTCATCCCAGCTGCCAAATCAGCAATTAACTGATCTCGCGTCTCTAGCGGCGTAGAGTGGTCCACGCTATTTGACATATAAATCTCCTACAAGATTGGGAAAAAGTTCCGAAAAAAATTAAGATGCAAAAATCAAAACAACATACAAAAAGATGCAATCAGCATTACACAAACACAAGTAAGGCAAATACAAAAAAGTCAATTACGCCAATCACCAAGCACACTGTTTACCAAAGATAATGCCGCAACCGCCGCAGTATCTGCTCGCATGATCCGAGGACCTAAAGAAATTGCTTTAACAAATCTTTGCCCTACCAGCAAGTCACGTTCACTCGCAGAAAACCCGCCTTCAGGCCCTATTAAAACAGCGAGTGGTAATTGCCCAATTTCCTTCAATTGGGTGATAGGCCCCCCTTGCACAAGGCTTTCATCACAAAAAACCAGACTTTTGTCAGCTCCTTCAGCCTCTAACCATCCGCTAATCAAATGAGGCAGTTTAACAGGACTATCAATTTGCGGTATTGAAAGAATGCCGCATTGCTCCGCTGCCTCAATAGCATTGGCTTTCATACGATCCAAATTCACCCGATCAACATTCGTAAATTCAGTTATAACAGGAGTTAACCTAGAAACACCAAGCTCAACTGCCTTTTGTACCATATAGTCTAAACGCGCCCGTTTTAAAGGCGCAAAAATATAATGAAGCTTTTGAGGAGGAATTTGAGGGCGAAGCCTCTCTAAAAGGTGCAAACCAGCTAATTTTTTACTCTTCTTTTCAATTTCGGCCAGCCATTCACCGTCGGTCCCATTAAACACGATGATTTTGTCACCCGTTGCTAATCTCAGAACAGAAAGTAAATAGTTAGATTGGTCTTTTTCTAGCGAAATTTCACACGTCTCACTCAATGAATGCTCAACAAATAACCGCGTAGAAGGCCCCTTCGCCATAGTAAACCTCAAAATCTAAAAATTGCTACCTACAAAATGCTGAAACTTATGATATATCTGAACAAAATATCCTAAAACCCTATAAGTCTAAGTAACGAAGAGCTTGATAAATGGCAAACACAAAACATCCTGATGAAAATCAACAAAACTCTTCCTCAACAATAGACGACACCACATTTAACACTGAAGAAGAACAAAACGAAAAAAACTATGACGGTGAGAAAAACACCCTGGCTCATCACTTTTTGCCAAAAAATAGAGAACCCTTCATCCGCTTACTGCGTCTAGACCGCCCCATCGGCACATGGTTGTTAGCCTGGCCAGCATACTGGGGCCTCATTGCCGCCTACAGAAGTGAGCTCTCACTTTACCCAGGCCTTCCAGCAGACCAAACCCCAGCGCTTTTTAATAATTTTTTAGCCTCCCAACCGTTGCTACTTTTTGCTCTTTTTCTTTTAGGTGCCTTTCTCACAAGAAGCGCAGGCTGCGTTTTCAATGATATTGCAGATAGAAAAATAGACGCTCAAGTCGCACGAACCAAATCAAGACCCATAGCAAGCGGTGCCATCAGTGTGAAAACGGCGGTAAAAGTACTCGCCATTCTCCTCACACTTGCGCTGCTCATTTTGCTTCAATTTAATTATCTCACCATTGGTCTTGGCGTTTTCATACTTCTACCCATTCTGATCTACCCGTTCATGAAGCGCATCACCTATTGGCCACAAGCCATGTTATCGCTCTGCTTTAGCTGGGGCTGTTTGATGGGCTGGACAGCGATTAAAGGCTCAATAGATCTCCCCGCACTCCTAATGACCACCGCAGCCTTCACTTGGACAATGGGCTTCGACACAATCTATGCCCACCAAGACAAAGAAGATGATGCCGTCATTGGTATGAAATCTACCGCCCTGAAATTTGGTGACAATACACAAACCTGGCTCATCGGTTTCTACGGCCTCACAATCATCCTTCTATACACCGTTGGTATGCTCATAGGTGCACAACTCATCTATTTCACAGCCATAGGCATGGCCGCTTTGCATGCCTCTTGGCAAATCGGAACCTTAAAACTAGATGACGCAGACAATTGCCTCCACCGCTTTAAATCAAACGGTATTTTTGGCCTTATTGTTTTTATCGGCTTTACAGCAGATCATCTGATGGCACTTGCAATGAGAGGGTAAGTCCAAATAAGCGGCAAAACGAATGAATTAGGACCGAGCGGAAATCTCACGGCCCTTAACACGTTTGGAGCGACGATGTACCTCTAACCCAGCGCCCAAGTCTCTCACACGCAAAAAATGCGGACCTCTGCGATTGAGGTTGTAAAAAGGCTTACGCGGTTGTGGAGAGCGTATTTCAATAGAGCTCGTTGGTTGAAACGGTTCATCAATAAACCCATCCGGCGCAACGAGTAACTGTGGCAAGCGCAAACGTGATGACCAAAACTTCCACAAAGCCTGAATTTCATCTTCATGATCCGCATAATAAAGCAACACATCCTTAGAGCGGTCTTCATGTAGTAAATAAAGAGAAACAACACCTTCTTCTTGCTCAGCAAAAGGAACATCAACGGCAAAAAATGTCTCTAGCTTTTTCTGAAAAGAACAAACAGGCAAAGAAGGGATAATCTTTTTTGAAAAAAACGATTTCACCACGTGAGGAATAAACGGACGGTAGCCGTCTACCCGTAATAGGTCAGAAAATTTCCAACAAGTGGGCGCAGGCGTATAATGCACAGCAACACCAATATAATGTGCGAGCGGAATACGATCTATTTTTCTAAAAATCCCAAAGCTGTGCTGCCGGAAAGCCAAAGCTTTCCGACTGATCACAACATCAATTCCGGCAAAAGTCAGCACATCCTTTAAAGCCGTAGGCTCTAAAGTTAAGCGTGAAACCAAACTTTTGGGGAAAAGGGACTTCGATCGGAGAACTGGGACAAAGCCCCAGCCATCTCCTTGCGATTTACGCCTCACTGTTAACTCCCTGAGTTGACCATCTTTATGGGTCATTACAAAAGAGTATGCCAGAAACACATGTTTTTACTCTTAAGAGAAATGGTAAATTATCCGTTTGCAAACGCGCAGAAATGGAATAAAAAGCCTTTACAGAAAAGCAAATTCTAATCATTTAGTCTAAGACTACGCCAGTACCTAAAACAGCAGTTACAAAAGTTAAGACCAAACCTTTCCATGTTCAAAAGGATCACACAGAATGCTTCATAAAGAAGGCATGCTAGACACCCTAAAACAATCGGTATCTAAAGCTGGTGACCTCGCTCTGGAATTCTTTGGCAAAGATGTTGATATTGAAATAAAAAAAGACGGCAGCCAGGTCTCGTCAGCTGATCACGCTGTAAATGACCTTCTTGAACAAGAATTAAGCCGACTAGATCCCTCAATCAAATGGTTGTCTGAAGAAAGCCCCGTTGATGATAGTCGCTTAAATGCCCCTCATGTCTGGATTATAGACCCAATCGATGGCACCAGAGGCTTTTTAGAAAACAAGCCAGATTGGACAATCGTCGCAGCTTTAATCGAACAAAACCGCCCTATTCTAAGCGTTGTTTATAACCCGGTTAAATCAGAATTATACAGCGCAGAAGCTGGAAAAGGCGCCTTTTTAAACGATAAAAAAATAAGCACAAGTTCAACCACAGATTTATCAAAAGCGCATATTATTTCCTCAAAAGGACACTTTAATCGCGTTTTCACAGAAGAAACTCAAAAACCATCCACCCGCACCTGGAACAGCTCCATGGCCTATAGAATAGCCCGAATTGCTGAAGGGGCAGCAGATGCCACAATCTCTCTAACACCTAAAAATGATTGGGATATCGCAGCCGCTCACCTGATTTTAGAAGAAGCTGGCGGTCAAATGAGCACCCACCTGGGAAATACAATCACATACAACAATCAAGAAATTCGCCATCCAAGTGTAGTGGCAGCAACAAAACCATTATACAAACCAATTATAAATAAAACAGAACAAGCTATTAAGCAAAACTAAAGGAAGAACTATGAACGACAACTCAAATGAAAATAATGAGCAATTATTACATCTTGTTTTTGGTGGCGAGCTAACAAGCTTAGAAAACATTACATTTAAAGATCTTGAAGATCTCGATATCGTCGGCATATACCCCAACTATGCCAGTGCCTATAGTGTTTGGAAAACCAAAGCACAAAGCACTGTAGATAACGCAAATATGCGTTATTTCATCGTTCATATGCACCGCCTGCTTGAGCCAGAAGTAAACTAGGGGCCAATTAACTTTAAAACACTGAGGATGTCGTCAATTTTTTGTGTTAGGTATTAGTCGATAAAACTTACCATTCTTCGAGAGAGGACTGGTTTAATTTCGCTATACGTCCTATAACCTTGGCTTACAGTGTATTTAGGAAGCGGACATAAGATCTCGTGCAAGAAAAACTCTTTTCAGATAATAAATTAGCTGATCGCGACAACGACATCCTCAGTGAAGATTACACCACAAAGGCCGTCGCAAAAAGAATATGGGAAGAGCACCTCCGCCCAAGAATAAAGCTAGTCCTTATCTCAAGCTTCGCCATGATCATTTCGGCCGGTACCACCGGCGCCGTTCCCCTGCTTATTCAGCGCGCAACAGATGATATCTTTGTCAATAAAGATGCCTCAATGATTTATTTCATCTGTGCCGCTGTCATCATTGTCACAACATTAAAATCATTCTCTGCATTTATCTCTAGCGTCACAGTTGGATATTTGGGAGAAAAGTTCGTTGCTGACATGCGCATCAAAATGTTTGACGGCCTTACCAAAGCTGATCTCAGTTGGATCGAAGGCATTCATTCAGGCAAATTTCTCGCAGGGTTCCTTAATGATGCAACGCTAATTCGCAACACAGCAAGCAGAACACTCGTCGCCTTAGTCGAAAATTCTCTCAAAGTTGTTGCACTAACAGCTGTCATGGTTTGGATAGACTGGAAAATGGCTATCATGATCATGATAGCCCTACCACTAGGTGTTTATCTTCTCTCACGCCAACGTAAAAAAATGCACAGCTCCACCAAAAAAGGCCTGGTGGAAACAAGCGAACTTTCAACGCTAATCTCACAAACGTTACGTAGCCTTCGCATTGTGCGTGCCTATGGCCAGGAAGAAAAAGAATTAAATCGCGCCCAATCTGTAATTAATCGCGCCATGGAATATACGATGCGCGGCATGCGTGCCCGCGCCATCTCAAGTCCTGCTGTTGAACTCCTCACAGGCCTAGGCTTTGCTTTGGTCATCTACTATGCTGGCACAAACGGCATTAATGGTGACGTCTCTTATGGCGACTTCACAGCCTTCATGGCCTCAGCCATGTTGATTTATCAACCCTTAAAATCTTTAGCCACTCTACAAACTGCCATTCAAGAAGGGGTTGCAGCCGCCAGCCGCGTTTATGGCATAATAGATCGCGATGTAGCACTAAAAGAAAAACCAGATGCGAAAGATCTTAAATTAACATCAGGCGAAATCACCTTTGAAAATGTCTCGTTTTCTTATGAAGATGACGCGCCCTTGTTTGAAGATTTCAGCCTCTCAGTACCACCAGGTAAAACTGTCGCCCTGGTTGGTCCCTCTGGCGGTGGCAAAAGCACCATACTTAATCTGGTCCTACGTTTTTATGACCCAACAAAAGGCACCGTCAAAATTGATGGTCAGGACATCTCAAACCTAACCCTAAAAACCTTGCGAGAGGCAACAGCTCTCGTCACACAAGAACCTCTCTTATTTGACGACACCATCGCAAATAACATCGCCTATGGCATGACAAACGCAAGCCCCGAAGAAATAGAAGCAGCCGCCACAGCAGCAGCAGCTGATGACTTCATCAAAAATTTCCCTAAAGGATATGAAAACACCATCGGTGAAGCCGGCAATAATCTCTCAGGCGGTGAAAAGCAACGGATCGCCATAGCAAGAGCCATTTTAAAAGACGCCCCTATTTTGCTTCTCGATGAACCAACAAGCGCTCTCGATAGCAAATCAGAAGCTACCTTCCAAAGGGCTCTCGATGGCTTAATGAAGGGAAGAACAGTGCTGATGATCGCTCACCGTCTCACAACAGTGAAACAAGCTGATCTCATCTGTGTTCTGGCTCACGGCAAAATGGTTGAAATGGGGACATATGAAGAGCTTTTGAAAAAAGGCGGTTTGTTCTCGGAATTACATTCAACCCAATTTAGAACGACAACGAATAAAACAGACGGTTCTTCTAACACGGAAGAGTCTCAATCTGCTAAAGAGCAAATACCAGCTGAGTAAAAGCAAAAAACAACATGCTCAAAAAACTTTTAAAAAACCCTCTCTGGGGGGAGAGACTGGCTGATGGCCTTGCAAAATACATAAAATATGTACGAAGCAAAGGAACTACCATTTGTGAGCCAGAAAACCCGGATGAGATCTTCTTAAAAGAAGAGCCGTTCATCCTGGCCGTATGGCATGGACAATTTTTACTCATCCCCACAATCAGACCAGAAGAAATCAAAGCGAAAATTGTGGTCGGCGCTCATGGAGATGCCGAACTGGCAGCCAAACTCGTCTCAAGGTTTGGCGTCACTCCCATACGGGGCTCTGGTGCAGCAGGCAGACGTTCGAAAAGAGATCGCGGCGGCGCAAAAGTTTTAAAACAAGCCATCAAAGCTTTGAGAGAAGGCTTTTGTATTGTCTCAACAGCAGACGTCCCACCAGGTCCAGCGCAAAAGGTCGGAGAAGGCATCATCACAATGGCGCGGCTTTCAGGCAAACCGATCATTCCAGCTGCCATTGCCACCAAAAGAGCCATCACCTTTAAAAGTTGGAGCCGGCTCACCATTAATTTGCCCAGCTCAAAAACAGGGTTTGTCGTTGGCGATCCCATTCACGTACCACGTCACAGCACACCAGAGGAATTAGAAAAACTACGCTTAGAGTTAGAAGCTGCCATGGGAAAAGTCACAAGGCGCGCTCATGAGTTGGCTGAAAGAAACCCGAAGAAAATTCTCCCTCTTTGGGAGAGAACCCTCAAACCAGGCCTCGCGCTAAAATCATATAAACTAGCAACCAGTATAGCCAAACCAATAGCACCGCTGATCTTCAAGTACCGTGTCAATAAAGGCAAAGAAATCCAAGAGCGCGAGCAAGAACGCTATGGCATCAGTGAATTAAAGCGACCTAAGGGAAATCTCTGGTGGTTCCATGCCGCAAGTGTTGGAGAAACCAATGCTTGCTTGCCGATAATAAAAAAATTACTTAACAAGCACCCTGAACTTTCTATTCTCCTCACAACTGGCACGACAACCTCAGCCAAATTGGCTGCCAATAAATTACCAACACGCGCCTTTCATCAATTTATCCCCCTAGACAACAAACTCTTTGTCAAAAGGTTCTTGGCACATTGGCGCCCAACTTTGGCAGCCTTTGTTGAATCTGAAATCTGGCCAAATTTAATCATAGAAACACACGCCAGAAACATACCTCTTCTTTTAATAAATGGCCGCATGTCAAAGAAGTCCTTTAAACGCTGGTTTAAAAAACCCGCCATGGCACGCCCGCTCTTCGGTCGGTTTGACAAAGTCCTCGCTCAAGGCCCAATTGACGAACGCCGTTTTATAACGTTAGGCGCTGAAGATGTCATCAATAGTGGCAATATAAAAATCGACGCGCCAGCACTAACTTATGATGAAACTGAACAGCAAACTTTAAAATCAGCAATCGGTGATCGTCCCTTATTCGTGGCAGCAAGCACGCATCCAGGTGAAGACGAACTTATTGCTGACGCTCATAATATCATTGCAATGGATTACCCTGATTTTTTAACCATCATTGTCCCACGCCATCCAAACAGAGCTGAAGAAATTAGAACTTCACTGACCCAACATCAAAGAGACAATCAAGGAAAACCGCTTACAATTGAGCTACGCAGTGAAAATGCAATACCAAGCCGAGGCACAAATATTTATATAGCAGACACAATCGGCGAAATGGGCTTGTTTTATAGCCTCACGAAAACAGCATTTATCGGCGGATCTTTTGTTAAACACGGCGGCCAAAACCCAATTGAAGGGTTAAAACTGGGCACAAATATCATTACCGGTCCTCATGTTGAAAACTTTGCTATTGCTTATTTTGAGTTATTTCAACGAGGTGGTGCTATACAGGTTGAAGACGCCAAAACATTAGCCACAAAAATTGTTGATCTTTTAAAAAATCCGGAACAACATGAAAGTTTAAGAGCTGGCGGCCAAAATGCGATAGACTATCTCTCAGGTGCTGAAGAAATCACTCTAAAAACCTTAGAGACTTATTTGGAGCCTTCGAACTAATAGCGCGGTTGCTTGTGGGCAACTGAAGCGCAAACAAAAAGCACGGTTGCCGCAACGGTGACGGTTGCTTGTGGGCAACCTGAAGGGGCCTAAAAAGAGTGAGCATATGAAACAGAGAAATGGCAACCGAAGGAGCGTTAAAAATTTCAACCTAAAGCGCCACTAAATAGCGCGGATGCTTTGTGGGCATCTGAAGCGCCACTAAAAAAGAGTTCAAAACAAATGAGTTTGCACCCCCCCAGTTGGTGGCAAGATGACACCGGCCATATCTTACCAAAATACCTAAACCCCCTTGGTCAAATTTATGGACAGGCGGTTAAGTGGCGCTTTCGTTACACCAAACCTTACCAAAGCAAATTACCTGTTATCTGTATTGGCAATTTCACCTTAGGCGGTACCGGCAAAACACCGCTTGCCATTAAATTTGCGCACCTTTTACAAGACCTAGGCTGGGATCCAAGCTTTTTAAGCAGAGGGTATAAAGGAAAATACGCCGGCCCTCTTTTAGTAAACTTAAATGAACACAACGCAAAAGATGTGGGCGACGAGCCATTATTATTAAGTCAGCATGCACCTGCAATCATCTCTAAAAACCGTATAGAAGGTGTGTGGTTAATCGAGCAAAGATCATCAAACATGATCATAATGGATGATGGGTTTCAAAACCCCACTGTTCAAAAGAACTTGTCCTTCATCGCAATTGATAGTGCAACTGCTTTAGGAAACGGACGCATATTCCCAGCTGGTCCCTTACGCGCCCCTCTCGAGTTTCAACTACCAAACGCATCGGCCATCATCATCACAGGTTCAAATATAGCAGAAAAATCAAACATCAAAGACTTACTCCGCAAAGACTATAATTTCAAAAAACCAATTCTGCGGGGGCAGCTCACCGCCTCAGAAGATACAAGCTGGTTGAAAGAAAAACCAATACTTGCATATGCAGGAATTGGTCGCCCTGAAAAACTATTTCATTCACTAGAAAATTCTGGCGGTAAAGTCATCCGCCGCAACCCTTTTCCTGATCACCATAATTTCACGAGCAAGGACGCAGAACATCTTACCAAAATAGCTCTGGCTGATGATTTACAATTGGTCACAACAGAGAAAGACCATGTCAGGATTGATGAAAACAGCAATCATCAATTAAGGGCCCTCAAACGAATGAGCCGCCCCTTTCCAATCGAATTTACTTTTGAGAAAAATGATGAACAAAAACTGATAGAGCTGATCAAAGAGCACTACCCAAAACCAATTACACCAGAAGATTTATAAAGAAAAAACAAAAAGCTAATCACTTTCCAGCTTTGTTGTATTTTTTCTCAGCCTCAATAGCAAGCTCAGCAGTTGCATAAGGTTCCTGGCGCTCAACATTCCAATATTTTAAATTTTCCAAAGGTATTTCAGCACGGCTCATACCACAGATAACATAATCTCCAGGAACCAAGAGATTATAATCACCATCTAAATATTCAATATCAGCCTGATTTTTATTTCCGAGCAATTTTTCAAACCTATTCATCAGGGGTAACCCTATTAATTTTATATCTAACAAATTTTATCTTCTCTAACATAGTCTTGCAACCATTCAATAAAATCCCGTTAAACCAAAGCAACACTAAACAGCGACGGTTGTTTCTTGCGGATGCTTTGTGGGCATCTGAAGCACAAAAAAGACAACCTGAAGGAGCATCAATAGCGCGGTTGCTTGTAGGCAACCTAAAGCGCCACTAAAAAGCGACGGTTGCTTGTAGGCAACCTAAAGCGCCACTAAAAAGCGACGGTTGCTTGTGGGCAACCTAAAGCGCCACTAAAAAAGCGACGGTTGCTTGTGGGCAACCTGAAGGAGCATCAAAAAAGAGACCCCTGCGCACCGCCATCTGTACCATCATCACCTTTTTTAGTCTTTTTCGCTTTTTTAGGCTTTTGCGAAACTGGAGCTGGTTTCTTTATTGGTTTACTCTTTTGAGCGCTGCCATCAGTAGCCTGAATTTCAGCCAACACTTTACCATCAACAAATTCAACATTGACCCTATCACCCGAAGTTAATTGAGAGCTTCCTCGCACCATCTCGCCAGTTTCATCCCGTACCAAAGCAAACCCACGTGCCAACACATTCTGATAACCTAAAGAATTCATCAATTGACTGAGGGTTTGTAGCCTCTGTCTCTTTTGTTGCAAGCTAGCTTGAATTGCCCGGTCACGCCGGTCTTGCAAATTATGAAGATCTTGCCCACCTTGCCGAAGCGCTTTCACCATCATTTGTGGCCGTAACCCGCCACGTAAACGGTTATGGGTTTCGCGAGAAAATTTTAATCGCTGAACCATGGTGCGACCAAGCGCTTGCTTGAACAAACCAATCCGTTCGCGCCCACGTATGATACGGTTCATCAAAATATGCGGCTGCAACCGACCGTCAAACCTTTGAAACTGGCCCCGCTTCGTTCGCGTAAATCCAAGCAAAGCTTGGCCCAGACGGCTAGCCGCCCCATCAAGTCGTTGCCGAGGAATTCCAACCAAGTCAATCAAACGCGGCAGCCCACGAGACGCACTTTTCAAATCAGATCGCTTGGTCTGTAACTGGCGCGACATCGTCTTTAATTGGCGTAATTTTAAATCACCCAACCGTTCAACAAGCTCAGAATATTTAGGCACAGCCCATTCAGCTGCTTTCGTTGGTGTCGGCGCACGAGCGTCCGAGACATAATCAATTAAAGTCCAGTCCGTCTCATGGCCCACAGCAGAAATCAGAGGGATCTCACTTGAAGCGGCTGCTCTCGCAACAATCTCCTCATTAAACCCCCAGAGATCTTCCAAAGAGCCACCGCCACGAGCCACAATCAAAACATCCGGTTTTGGGATGCCAGATGGTATAGCAGATGAATTCCCAGAAGAGCGCCCATCAATTCTGTTAAACCCATCAATCGCTCTTGCCACTTCTTTGGATGCACTCTCACCTTGCACACGCACCGGCCAAACAATCACATGCACTGGAAAGCGCTCACGAAAGCCATGCATCATATCGCGAATAACCGCCCCCGTTGGTGACGTCACAATGCCAATAGTCTTTGGCATAAAGGGAAGTTTTTTCTTGATGGACTCGTCAAATAAGCCCTCAGCAGCTAATTTTTTCTTGCGCTCTTCTAAAAGCGCCATAAGCGCTCCTTGCCCAGCTGGCTCGATGCTATCAATGACAATTTGGTATTTAGATTGACCAGGAAAGGTGGTGAGCTTTCCAACGGCAATCACTTCAAGCCCTTGCTCAGGCCGAATAGCAAGAGATGCCGCCTTCCCCCGCCAGATCACACCTGAAATTACAGATTTATCATCTTTCAAATCCAGATAAACATGGCCTGATGCCGGCGTACTCACTCGTCCCAGCTCACCACGCACTCGCACATAAGAAAATTCACTTTCAATGAAATTCTTCACTTTTCCAGAAAGTTCAGAAACCGTGAATTCCGGCGCGTTGCTATTTGCCCGCGCCTTTTGTCCATCAAAATCAAATTCCATAAATATGCTCATTCAAATAAAAAGAAATGCCAAACCACAAAATAGTCTATCAAACGCCACTCTAAAACCCCTAAAACTCAAGTTCAAACAACACTGTTTAGTATTTACGCAATAAAAGTGAGTTTTTTAAGAAAAATCACTGAAATTCCACCAATTCAATTTATCCAAGGCTTGACAGAAAACCACTGAATGATAGGCGTAGGTGATAAACCCAATGCAGCTCTAGCAACGGTTAGTTCCTAATTGGGTTTAGACCCAAAACCCTTATTATAGTGATTAAAACACACTAGTGTATTCAAAGAGGCAAAACACGTGAATATTCTTCTCATCGGCTCAGGCGGCCGCGAACATGCATTGGCCTGGAAAATAGCACAAAGCCCTCTTCTTGATACACTTTTTATCTCACCCGGTAATGGCGGCATGGAAAATTGCGGCACGCTTATCAACCTTGATGTAGCCGATCATCAAGCCGTTATTCAGTTTGCAAAAGACAATAATGTTGAGCTGGTCGTCATCGGCCCTGAAGCCCCATTAGTCGCAGGCCTTGCCAATGATTTAAGCGCTGCCAATATTCCCTGCTTTGGCCCCTCCAAAGAAGCCGCCATTTTAGAAGGATCTAAAGGCTTCACCAAAGATATTTGCAAAGACTATAACATCCCAACAGCCAAATATGCCCGCTTCACAGACGCAAATTCAGCCAAAGACTATATCGGCAAAGAAGGCGCACCAATCGTCATCAAAGCAGACGGTTTAGCTGCTGGCAAAGGCGTCATCATGGCCGAAAATGATGCAGACGCACTTTCTGCCATTGACGACATTTTCGGCGGTTCTTTCGGAGACGCAGGCACAGAAGTTGTCATCGAAGAAACTCTCTATGGTGAAGAGGCCAGCTTTTTCGTCCTCACAGATGGCAAAACATGCTTGCCACTCGTCACAGCTCAAGATCATAAAAGAGTTTTTGATGGCGACAAAGGACCAAACACAGGCGGCATGGGCGCATATTCTCCTGCCCCAATCATGACAGATGACCTCATCGCTCAAACAATGAGAGAGGTCATTGAGCCAACAGTAAAAGCCATGAACGACAAAGGCACCCCTTATAAAGGTGTTTTATACGCAGGCCTTATGCTCACAGAAAAAGACGGCGTAAAGACACCAGAACTCATTGAATATAATGCCCGTTTCGGAGATCCTGAATGTCAGGTCCTGATGATGCGTATGAAATCAGACATCATTCCAGCTCTTCTAGCTGTTGCAAATGGCACTTTGGAAACGGTTGAACTCGAATGGAGCGAAAACCCGGCCCTTACTGTCGTCATGGCGACGAAAGGCTATCCGGGGTCTTACGAAAAAGGCTCAGAAATAAAAGGCCTTGAAAAAGCAGAAAGACTAGACAACTGCCAAGTTTTCCATGCCGGCACCAAAAAAGAAGACGAAAAAATCACCGCAATCGGTGGCCGTGTTCTCAATGTCACGGGAGAAGGTGCAACAATCGCTGAAGCCCAAAACAATGCCTACAAAGCTATTGATATGATTGACTGGGAAGAAGGATTTTGCCGCAGAGATATTGGTTGGCGGGCTTTAAAAGCATAATTTATTCGATAAAACCTCTACTTGAAAAGATATAACTACACTCTTAAATATAAAAAGTCATAACAGCAAATCCCATCAAACAAATGGGTAAACTTAATTATAAAAAGGATAAATCCTTCAATGACACGCTCAGTCCCACATTTCGGTTTAGCCCTCGGCGGTGGTGGCGCACGCGGTTTAGCACATATAAAAATCCTGCAAGTCATTGATGAATTTGGCATAAAACCAAAAGTGATTTCGGGCACCTCTATGGGTGCTCTTGTTGGCTGCCTTTATGCGTCTGGAATGAGTGGTTTAGAAATTGAAGATTATGCCAAAGATTTATTTTCCAAAAGAACTGAACTTATAAAACGGCTCTATGGCAACCGCCCGAACAAATGGGTCTCACTCATTAATCTGCGCACACCTTCAATTTTAAACGCTGAAGCATTCTTCCAAATGTTGATGCCAGAAAACTTGCCAGAAAATTTTGAAGATCTGAAAATTCCGTTTCATTCAGTCACAACAGATTTCTACACACAAGAACAATACACTGTCTCAAAAGGCAAACTGATCCCGGCCATTGCCGCAAGTTCCGCTCTTCCCGCTCTTTTAAAACCAGTTGAATTAGATGAACGCGTGCTCATTGATGGTGGCTTTGTAAACCCAGTTCCGTTTAATATTTTAGATGGCAAAGTTAATGTAACAATCGCCGTTGATGTCACTGGTGAACAAGCCAGATTAGCAGGCAAAGTGCCAAACAGCATCGACGCTCTGATTGGCTGCAGTCAAATCTTGCTGCGTTCATTAACAAACAACATGCTTCAAAATAACGAGTTGAAAAACAATCAACCACTTATCCTCGCACAACCAAGAGTTGGTAGATATAACGTTCTCGATTATTTCAAAATTGAAGATATCTTCACCCACTCTGAAGAAGCAGCAGATGACCTGCGTCGCAATCTTGAGCAAGTCCTAAACCAAGAAGTGGCTTAAATAACTAATTGGGTTTAACCTCTTTTTTCTTTAAAAAAGTCACGCAATATTTGCGCTGATTCCGTTTCGCATATTCCACCATAAATTTCAGGCTTATGATGACACGTTGGTTGATCAAAAAAACAAGCCCCTTGTTCAATACCACCCCCTTTAGGGTCAGAACAGCCATAATAAACCCGGCGCAAACGAGCAAAAGAAATCGCCCCAGCACACATAGTGCAAGGCTCAAGCGTCACATATAAATCGCAATCAATCAGACGCTCTGATGAAAGACGAGCTCCAGCACCGCGAATAGCTAAAATCTCGGCATGAGCCGTCGCATCTTTAAGTTCGACAATCCGATTACGCGTCTCAGCCAGAATTACCCCATCAGATGAGACAATCACAGCACCAACAGGCACTTCACCTGCGATTGCGGCTTCTTTTGCCAATTCTAGCGCCCGCTCCATAAAGGATTCAGACATAATTTTTCACCTTTTGATTGCACTTTTAAAAAGAATACGACACAACAGAACACATGAATAAAAAACCTGACACAAAATCACTCGATGAAACACAAGCCTCGTCGAGTGAAGAACCACAAGTTCAAATGCGCATCGCGAAAGCAATCGCGCGCGCTGGTGTTTGCTCACGCCGTGAAGCTGAAACTTATATTGCAGCTGGACGTATCAAGGTCAATGGTAAGAAAATCTCAAGTCCGGCCTTAAATGTTACAAGCAGTGATAAGATATTAGTTGATGACCAACCTCTACCAGATCAAGAGCCCGTTAAAATTTGGCGTTATCATAAACCAAAAGGTCTCGTCACTACTGCTAAAGATGAAAAAGATCGCGAAACGATCTTTTCTAAACTCCCAAAACACTTGCCAAGAACCATCACCATTGGCCGCCTCGATATCAACACAGAAGGCTTATTGCTTCTCACCAATGACGGTGAATTAGCGCGCCATCTTGAGCTTCCAAAAACCGGTTGGTTGCGCCGCTATAAAGTGCGCGCCAAAGGCAGCATCACACAAGACAAACTCAATGCCCTAAAAGAAGGCATAACAATTGAAGGCATTAAATACGGCCCCATTCAAGCCCAACTCATAAAAGAACAAGGCTCTAATTGCTGGTTCACAATGGGGCTTCGAGAAGGAAAAAACCGAGAAATCAAACGCATCTGCGAACATCTTGGCCTCAATGTAAACCGCCTCATTCGCCTCTCCTTTGGCCCCTTTATGCTCGGAGATTTAAAAGCTGGTGAAGTTGAGGATATCAAGCCTCATATCTTAGCAGATCAACTCGGCCCAGAACTCTCTGAGAAATTCAGTATCAAGCCATCCACCAATCAAGCTCAATCAAAAAAAGATGCTATTGGTAAATCTGGCACGAAGTCTGGTGGCAAATCAAAGTTCAAAAAGCGGGGAACCACGAATAGAAACGACCAGAGAAGCGACCACAGAAACGAAAAAAGCAACCGTCCAAACAAACCAACAGAACGCAAACCTCAACGCCGGATCTCAAACAAAAACAAAACTTCAGGAAAAAAATAATGCGCATTGTTGGCGGTAGCCATAAAGGCCAAAAGCTTTTCACCCCCAAATCAACAGAGACAAGACCAACCTCTGACCGTGTTCGTGAAGCTATGTTCAACAAAATCAGTCATGGCGTTTCAAAATATTTTGAGGATTTCGATATTCAAGGCGCAACTGTTTTAGACCTTTTCGCGGGCACCGGTGCTCTCGGCCTAGAAGCTTTATCGAGAGGTGCAAAATTTGCAGTTTTTGTTGAAGATGCCATCGAACCTCGTGGCCTCATCCGAACTAATATCGAACATTTAGAATTCACAGGAATTACCAAACTATTCAAACGAGATGCCACAAACCTCGGCCCAATGAAACGGTTCCAACCCTTTAATCTTGTTTTTCTAGACCCTCCTTACAATAAAGAAATCGGCGAGAAAGCACTAAGCTCCGCTATAGACGGTCAATGGCTTGCAGACGCTGCCCTCATCATTTTAGAAGAAAGCAAGACAGCCACCATCACCTGGCCAGATGGCGTCGAACTCTTAGACGAAAAAAACTACGGCGACACAACCCTCTACTACGCCAAGTGGCAGGCTAAATAGGAACAGGCTGAAAAGTTCGTCAATATACATCTAAGCACAAATAAAAAAACATTCAGCCGTAAAGTCCTTCTCCCAACGGCATTCATATCAGAAGTTGAATGTTTCATTAGAAAAAAAATTTTATACGAAGAAGGAGCCCAGCCCACTTTGGGCTGGGGGACATGGCAGCATCAGCTGCCCGGTGCAAGCACCGCCCCTCGGAGGCCCAAGCGCGATTATGCGCTTGGAATAGCCGTGAGAGAAAAAAGAGAGATTAGTAAGGATTAATTTCCTCTTCTTCCTCCTCATCAAGAGCCCCTTTACGCAAAGCATCCGCGCAATCGGTTGCACAATCAACCCAGGATTTATCCGGAAGCTCAACTTCCCAAAACCGTAAATCCCCTCGGCGAATTTCTCTTGTTCGCCCAACAAGTTCACCTTTATTGTGAAGACTTGTCGTCTTTACAAGGCCATAAGAAACAATTTCACGTGTCGTCGTCATTTGAAACTTCCACATGGAATAGCCAATAACAACAATGCCAGCAAACAAAGCAAACTTAAGAAACTTCATCATATTACAGTTCCCTTTTACCTCCCAAAGAGGCGTTCAATATCCTTCAGTTTCAGCTCAACATAAGTTGGCCGTCCATGATTACATTGACCAGAACGTGGTGTTGTTTCCATCTCACGCAAAAGTGCATTCATCTCTTCTGGTAATAAGCGTCGCCCAGTTCGAATACTGCCATGACACGCCATTGTGGCACAAACATAATCCAGACGAGATTTAAGTTCTGTTGTAGCGTCAAGCTCAGCGATTTCATCAGCTAAGTCTCGAACAAGTGCCTGAATATTCCCCTTGATCAACAAAGCTGGTACCTCTTGAACAGAAATTGCGCGCGGTCCAAACCCTTCCAAATAAAGACCAAACTGCTGTAAAGCCTCGCTATGAGCAAGCAACCCATCACGCAAATGATCATCCAGTTCAATCACTTCAGGGATTAATAAACCTTGCGACGGCACGCGGCCCCGGGCAACATTTTTTTTCAGTTTTTCATAAACAACCCGTTCATGAGCTGCATGCGCATCAACCAAAATCATCCCGTCTGCAGTCTGTGCAACAATAAAGTTTTCAAAAAATTGCGCCCGCGCAGCACCAAGAGGTTTAGAAATTATTTTAGGGTCCAACTCATCATTGGAAGACAACATCTCACCACTTGGCACATTCACACCATCAAAGCCACTTTGCCACTGGTAAACGTCATCAGCTCTTAAAGGTGCCGACTGCCCGTCCGAAAAATTAGAGTGTGTATGTGGTGAATACCCCTCTTCACCAAAATGCGCTCTGCCTTCAGCAAGGTGAGTGTTATGAGCAGATAAACCATTTCCCTGCACTGATGGTTCATTAGCATAAGCTGGAAAAGAAGAGCGAACATCCTCAGTCCTAAAAGCACTTAAAGTATCTGCCCCCCCTTTTGAACTAGCACGGTGTCCCGCCTCATCAATCGCTTGGCGAATGGCTCCAATGAGCAACCCCCGAATAAAAGCACCATCCTGAAACCGCACTTCCGCTTTTGCAGGGTGCACATTCACATCAACCTTGTCTGGTGGCAAAGTTAAAAACAAACTTAAATAGGGGTGGCGGTTCGATGGTAAAAAATCTGAATAGGCTGCACGAATTGCCCCTAAAATTTGCTTATCTCGAATAGGACGGCCATTCACGAAAAAATACTGCATCAAATTATTAGCTCTGTGCAAGGTCGGCAATCCAACAAACCCGCGCAAATGAACATCCTCGCGTGTTGCATCAATAAACAAAGCGTCTTTAACAAACTCCTGGCCAAAAATCTTGCCAATGCGTTGCAATTCTCCAGCTTCATCACCAATAGCAACTTGAGCTAAATTTAATCTTTGCTTGCCATCACAAGTTAATCGAAACCCAATATCAGGATGAGCTAAAGAGAGCCGCTTAACAACATCAGCAATCGCACTCGTCTCAGCTCGAACAGATTTTTGAAATTTCAGCCGAGCCGGTGTTGCGTAAAATAAATCGCGCACTTCAATGATCGTTCCATGATTAAGCGCAGAAGGGCGCAGTTCGCTTTTCTCTCCCCCTTCAACAGAAAGCTCAAAACCATCACCATTCTTCTCTCGCGTTTGAATGGTGAGTTTCGCAATAGAACCAATAGACGGCAGTGCTTCTCCCCGAAACCCAAGAGTGTGAATAGAAAAAAGTCCCTCATCTTGAAGTTTAGAAGTTGCATGCCGTTCAACACAAAGGGAAAGATCATTTTCACCCATTCCCTGGCCATTATCAATCACACGAAGCAGGGATAATCCACCATCAGCAGAGACAACCTCAATAGAAGAAGCCCCAGCATCAATCGAATTTTCAACAAGCTCTTTAACAACAGAAGCCGGACGTTCAATCACCTCACCAGCAGCAATCTGGTTGATTAAATGCGGAGATAATTGGCGAATGGTCATAAAATTGTATCCAAATTATTTTTCTTAAAAACAGATGAGAGAAAAACGCATTCAAAGATGCAAAAGAAAAAACTGCCCCTCATTCACAAACTATACCCCTAATGAGAAAGAAGGTGAAGAAAGAGCCTAAATAAGCTAGAGCACAATCCAACCGATGTAAAACGAGGGTCGGAAACATTGTGCGCAAAGCAAAAACTCTAAAGCATTCAACTGTTTCAATATGAAAGGGTGATGGCCTAGGGAACGAGGAACAGTTAATTAAAGGAACTAATTACGCAGAAAATCACGCGCCATGCGCTTACCAACCTCTACAGCCGGCTGATCAAACGCATTAATATTAAGCAATCCAGCAGCCAAAATAGTCTCAACCATAAAGCTCATCAACATTTGCCCAAGTGCAAATTCATTCACTTCAGAAATCCGAATGTAACGCGTTGGTCTATTCGCTTCCTCAAGAGCCGAACGGGTCGCTCGAGCTTGTGCACTAACCAAATCACCCACATGACGGTCAGAGAAGAAATCCATACCAGCAACACCAGCTAAATCCTTGTCAATGAACGGCCCCTTACCTGTTGTCTCAGTTGCAACAATCGTCACAAGCTTATCAATCGGCCCATCCATATAAAGCTGTAACTGGCTATGCTGATCCACGGGGCCAAGTGCTGCAATAGGTGTCATCCCGACACCATCTTTGCCTAAACTCTCCGCCCACAACTGCACATACCAATTCGCAAATCGGGCAAGTTGGTTCACATAAGGCATCATAACAAAATTATTGATATTGCGTTCCTGATAAAGTCCCACGCAAACCGTAGAGCCAAGAACCGGCATAAAATCTTCAAAACTATCACCATAGACAAGATGATTAATTATCTTAGAAGCACCTTCTCTCAATTGAAAAGGATCCATACCTCGAGCAACAGCAAAAATAAGTCCAACATTAGTCAAACAAGAAAAACGTCCACCAATATCAGTTTCATGGTCTAAAAACTCACAACCATACAATCCGAGTAAATCACGAAGTCCATTTTTACCACCCGGCACCGGTGGCTCCGAAAGTCCCAAAATAGACTTGCCAATATAAGATTCTAATCCAGCTTCTTTATATGCATTAAGAACAGTAATCGTTTGCAGAAGAGTTTCAGCCGTATTGCCTGATTTAGAAATAATAACGAAACGCGCTTTTTTTAAATCAAGCAAACCTATGCCACGCTCAAGAGAGCGCGGATCAAGATTGTCAAAAATACGTGTGCGAGGAAGCTTGCGCGGCTGGTTTACATCATCACCGGGAATAAACCACCCCCCCATCTGAGCAATGGTTTGACCACCAAGACTGGAACCACCGGTTCCTAAAAAAACAACAGTATCAGCTTCGCCAACACTATCATCACCTTCAATGAGAGAATAAAACTTTTCAGTTAATATCTCAATGTCGTCACGGCGCTCAGCAATCCTAAGTAAGGGCAACAATTCTGCTTCATAAGCAATTTTTAATTGCTTTGCGCCCTTCGTTGCTCGTTCAAACCACTTATTATATTCTGTCGGAGTAAGCCCATTATCGCCTACCACATCTGCTAAACAACCGCTAATATCATAGGTAATCGTCAAAACCTATATCCCCCAACATCAAATAGTATACGGTTAATAAGCTATTGTGTTTCAGGTGCCTCCGGAATAGGCTGACCAACAACTACAAACCGCAATTTATCTCCTTGAAATAATCGCTTAGCAACATCACGAATTTGAACCATGGTTACTGAATTTATCATTTCATTTCGTTTATCAATATAATCCATACCAAGTCCTTCAACTTGAATCCACAACAATTGACTAGCAATTTTTGAAGACGTGTCAAATCGAAGAGCGTAAGAACCGGTTAAATAGTTTTTAGCATTCTTAAGTTCTTCCTCGCTAGGCCCATCATTGGCCATACGAGAAAATTCTTTTTTAATCAAATCCATAGCTTCTGTAACAGAAGAATTCTTTGTCGCAACACCGCCCAATACAAGGGCGCTATGTTTTAACGGGTAAAGATAGCTGTAAACTGAATAAGCCAACCCCCGCTTCTCTCGCACTTCTTCCATTAATCGAGAAGCAAAACCACCCCCCCCCATAATGTAATTCAAAATGTAAGCTGGGATAAAATCTTTATCATCCCGTTTGATCCCTTGATGACCAAATTGAACAACAGATTGAGGTACATTCATAGTCACATTATCAAGCTTTGGACCAAATATAGCCGTTGCTTCTGCAACCTCTTTAACTCCTGATTTCTCAGGCAAATCACCAAAGACTTTATCAATTAAAACACCAAGTTCCTTAGGTGTAATATCCCCAACAACGGAAATTTTCAAATTCTCACGCGAGAAAATCTTTTTGTGGGCGGCTTTTAAATCATCGCGGCTTAGAGCTTTCAAGCTCGCCTCAGTGCCTTTTGTTGGACGACCATAGGGATGATCTCCAAATGAATTTTTAAACCAAGTTCGTGTTGCAACATTATTCGGGTTGTTTTCCTCGAATTTCAAACCAGAAATAATCTGCAATCGCACTCGATCAATTGCATCTTGATCAAATGAAGGCTGCGTAATCGCCAATTTCAAAAGTTCAAACGCTTCTTCTTTGCGCTCACTTAAAGTTTGAAATTTTCCTGAAAAATTATCACGCGACGCTTCAAAACCAAGCCTAATTGCTATCTCTTCAACCTTCTCTTGAAATTCTGTCGATGATAAATCACCAGCACCTTCATCCAGCATCCCCGAAAGTAAATAAGCAGCCCCTTCTTTTCCAGTCTCATCTTGAGCAGCGCCACCATTGAAAGCAAATTGCATCGCGATTAATGGTACATTTTTCTCTTGAACCAACCAGGCCTCGATACCAAGTGGACTGACAACCCGTTCAACCTTCATTGCATGCGCCTCATTATTCAAAAATGGCAGAGCCAAAACCGTAAGTAGGAAAAGCACCACTGGTTTGGTAAACCGAAAAGGTTTCAGAACCATGCTAACACCCCTATTTTTCAAACTATTATTATTTGTCATAAGAAGTCACTTAGTTTTCAAAGCCAAAATTATTAATTGTTTTATTTCTTTTCAGCCATTTTTTTTGGCTTAGGAATTAAAACTCCAGTAACAGATGAATTGATATCCAAATATTTAGCAGCCACCCGCTTAAGGTCTTCAACTGTAACTTTTTTCAAGCGTTCCGGATAAGATTCAATATCTTGAATTGACCACCCAGTCGCAAGGGCAAAACCATAACGACGCGCCAAACCAGATTGACTGTCATTGCCATAAACATAATCAGCAATATATGCATTCCGAGCTCGGTTAAGTTCAAGTTCACTGATCCCATCTTTGGCAATTTTCTCAAAAACCTCGTCGATGGCACTTTCAATTTGCTCAATCGTCACTCCTTTCGAAGGAATGGCATAAATATACAATCCACCATAATCCAAACCGCTGGCTGAGTATCCACCACCAGCACTTGAAGCAAGCTTGTCTGCAACGACTAACTTTTTATATAGACGGCTGGTCGTACCACCAGTTGCAACTTTCATAAGCATCTCGAGAGCTTCAGAATCACCTTTCGGTGCCGTTTTATAGCTCGGCGCTAAATAATGTCGCTGCCAGGCAAGTTTACCTGCCCGCTCATCTTCAAGTACGACACGGCGCGGAGAAACATGCGGCGGCTCCATTGGCCGCTCACGAGCTGGTAAATCAGGTCCACGCTTGACAGGGGCATAAAACTTATCAGCCAAACGCTTTACCTCTTCAGAAGTCACATCTCCTGCAACAATCAGAATAGCGTTATTTGGTGCATAATAATTTTCATAATGTTCAAGTGCATCTTTGCGGCTTAATTTAGCCATTTCATGCATCCAGCCAATAACCGGAATGCCATATGGGTGAGATAAATAAAGAGATGCACTGATTTGTTCGCCCAAAAGAGAATTTGGATTATTTTCAACCCGCGAGCGACGTTCTTCTAAAATTACGTCTCTCTCAGTCAAAACATCTTTCTCAAGCAATTTCAGATTGCTCATTCTATCCGCTTCCATCTCCATAACCAGTGGCAAATGTTCTTTTGCCACACGTTGGAAATAAGCAGTCACATCCTGGCTGGTGAAAGCATTATCTTCCCCACCATTACGAGCAATAATCTTAGAAAACTCACCTGGAGCAATCTTATCAGTTCCTTTAAACATCAAATGCTCAAGAAAATGCGCAATCCCTGAAACCCCTGGCGCTTCATCAGCCGCACCCACACGATACCACACCATGTGCGTAACAACCGGTGCCCTATGATCCGGAATTACCACCACATCAAGTCCGTTTTCCATTTTAAAATAGGTAACTTCCGGCCCGCTAGAGCTTTTTGCATCATCTTTAGCGTTAATGGCTTTTGTGGTAGTTAAAAGTGCGCCCATAATAAACATCAGTGCCGATACAATTTTTAGAGTTCGGCACAACCCTTTCGAAACATGCTTCATATTGTCATTCCAAAATTACAAGTTCTATAAATATAGGTTTTTATTTGAGAAAGAAAAGAGCGGATTTTAACATTCACACTCTTGTGAGAAATTAAATTTGAGAGATTAAGAATATAAAGTAACCATCTAAAATGAGAAAAACACACAATTAAAGCAGAATTTTTCTACTCTTGATTATCTTCAGCAGGACGACTAAATCCATTCAAAGCTTTAGAGATAAATGATCCACATTTATCAGCCATTTCCTCATCATATTCAGGGTCAGCAGTATTGCGACCAATATCAGTACAGTACTTTTTTCTTGCCTTTTCGGATTGTGAAGCAAGTTGTTTACGTTTTAAATCTGGATCATCAGGCCAATTTTGATCTTCTTGTTGAAGAACAACCCGCTTTCCAGGCTCTGGCAAGTGAGCCGCAGGCGGCAAAACCAATCCAGTACGCTGTTTAACTTTAGGGGTTTTCTGCTTCTTAGTTAAGCTACCAGCAATGCCAGCAGCTTCAAAAAGAGCCCCTTCAAGAACCACATCATCGGAACTACAAGCGCCAACTGTAATGAGAAGACCAAATAAGAGTGTTAATTTTAAAAGGAGATTAGAAAGAGCCTTCAAACAGAAAGATCCATTAAAAATATGACAAAATTTCCCCAAATTCAGCATAAATCAGCCCTTTAACACCCTAATATTGATATAGAAATCAATTCATCTTGCAAAATCATATGATAAAATCAAACAAAACACAAAACAAGCTCAAAACTTGTCTCTGATATCTTCTTGTTTCAACTCATAAAAGTCATTTAAGGCCTTTTTACGATGGTAATCGTTATAAACGATCACAAAGAAGCTATTAACCAGTTTCAACATTAACATTCTTTGCTGTTTTTGGCTCAATAAATATCAAATGATAAAACAATAATGCGGCCCCAAAAACAATCGCAACATCGGCGATATTAAAAATATACCAATTATAGCCAAAAGCATGCAGCAATACGAAATCAGCCACAGCCTCGTATATCACACGATCCACAGCATTGCCAGCAGCCCCGCCTATAATAAGTCCAATTCCCAAAACTAAAATCGGGCACAAAGCCCTCGCTAACCAAAGAAAAAATCCAATCATGGCAACAAGTGAAAAACTAATGAGAAGCCAACGCCCTAAATCACTATCTTGCGCCAATAGCCCATAAGATACCCCTTTATTCCACGCCATGGTTAAATCCATAAAAGATGTAACTTTATAAGAGCACAAATAAGCTTTAGCAAAATTCAAAGGGTCACACCCCGTTTGAGGCCAGAAAATCTGAACAATCCAATATTTTGAAAGCTGGTCGAGCACAAACGTAATCAAAGCAACCAACACACCAAAAATTGAATAACGGCCCCAAACAGAAAGTGTCATCAATCAAATTCCTAACTAGAGCACTTCCGGAAAAGTGTTACGCGGTTTTCCGATAAGAAGTGCGTAAAAACAAAGAATTTAGAGCATTCCAATATTATAAAATAAAAGAGAAATGCTCTAAATGAGAGCAAACGTACTTCAAATTAAACTCAAAGTGCGTCAAATTCACGAACAGCTTTTGCATCGCGTGCACTTAGAGCTGGAAATTCAGGATCAGAGCCCACATCTTCCGTCACGCGCCAAGAACGAGCACACTTCTCACCAACAGCCATTTTAGGAACAACACCAACGCCTGCAACATCATCCAATGTGAAAGCATCAGCCGGGACATCACCTTGCGTTAGAAGCGCTCCAGAGGTAATAGCGATCTCAGCCCAATCTTGGTCTTTTACAACCTCATAAAGCTCTGCATCAGCAATGAAAATTTCTGGCGCTGACTCTAAACTCGAGCCAATGCGTTTCTCGCGCCGCTCAACTTCAAGCGCACCGGTTACAACCCGGCGCACCATCCGCACCTTTTCCCACCTCGAAGCCAACTCAGCGTCAGCCCAGTTAGAAGAGATTTCAGGAAAATCTCTCAGGTGTACAGAGTTTGCATCATCTTCAGTCCGAGATTGCCAAACTTCTTCCATCGTAAAAACAAGAATTGGCGCAAGCCAAGCGGTCAAACAATCAAACAATTCATTGAGAACAGTCAGCGAAGCCCGTCGCGCATGAGAAGAATGCGCTTCGCAATAAAGCGTGTCTTTACGGATATCAAAATAAAAGGCTGAAAGCTCAACCGTACAAAATTGAAAAATCGCATGAAACGCTTTTTTAAATTCATAAGTTTCATAAGAATTGCGAACCAAAGCATCCATCTCGGTTAACCGGTGCAACATTACCCGCTCTAACTCAGGCATATCCGCAGTCTCAACCTTTAGGGTCTCATCATAATGATGCAGGTTGCCAAGCAGAAAACGTAATGTATTGCGAAGCTTGCGGTAAGACTCAACACTGGTCTTAATCATCTCATCACCAATGCGCTGGTCTTCCCAATAATCGGTTGACGCGACCCAAAGACGCAAAATATCAGCACCATATTGCTGAATGATTTTTTGCGGAGCAACTGCATTACCAAGAGACTTCGATTGTTTCTTACCATTCGCGTCGAGTGTAAACCCGTGCGTTAAAACTGCTTTGTAAGGCGCACGCCCCCGCGTCCCGCAGCTCTCTAACAACGACGATTGGAACCAACCACGATGTTGGTCAGACCCCTCTAAATAAAGATCAGCTGGAGAACGTAAATTCTCACGACCTTCTAGAACAAATGCATGGGTCGAGCCACTATCAAACCAAACATCAAGAATATCCATCACTTGATCCCAGTCACTTACATTCTCAACCAGGCCATCAAGATACGCCTCTTTAGAGCCGGCCTCAAACCAGGCATCAGCACCGTTCGCTTCAAAGCTCTCTTCAATTCGTTTGATCAAAGCGTCTGAATTCTCAAAATCAGCACTTGGGATAACAGCCCCAGTTTCTTTATTTGTAAAAATACAAATCGGCACACCCCAGGCACGTTGCCGTGAAATCACCCAATCAGGCCGGTTCTCAACCATGGCCTTCAAACGGTTGCGTCCTGTATCAGGCACGAATTGCGTCTCTTCAATGGCTTGAAGTGCTCGATCACGAATAGAACGTGCTTCACCCGCTCCTTCAATTTCAATTGGTTTATCAATGGCAATGAACCATTGCGGCGTCGCCCGGAAAATCACCGGCGCTTTCGAACGCCAACTATGCGGGTAACTATGCTTGACCTTACCGCGGCCAATTAAAGCGTTTGCATTAACAAGCTCTTCAATCACGCGTTTGTTCGCATTACCAAACTTACCCTTTTGGTTGATAACAAGCGCAGGTTCATCCCCACCAAAAAGTGGTACATCGGCATGATACAAACCATCAGGGCGTACCGTTTGCGGCACACCATCAATGCCAGCATCTCTAAAGGCCCGTTGGTTCGAGAGATAAAGACCATAGTCATCAGCGCCGTGCCCCGGAGCAATATGCACAAAACCAGTACCAGCATCTTCAGTTACGAAGTCACCCGCATAAAGCCTCACTTGGAACTCATAGCCCTGCCCTCTAAACGGGTGAGCACATTCCTCAATCAAACTTGGGTCAACATCTTGGCAGCGCTCAAAGCCTTCAACATTAGCTGACGCCAAAACCTGCTCAGCTAAAGCATCACAAAGAAGAAATTTTTCACCAACCTTGGCCCAATTATCCTCAGCCGCCTCAGTCACTTCATAAAGGCCATAAGACATGTGCTTACCAAAAGCCACTGCACGGTTACCAGGAATGGTCCAAGGCGTTGTTGTCCAAATCACAACATTGGCTCCAACCAGAGCGTCATCACCAGCAATCACAGGGAACTTCACAAAAATTGTTGGGCTCTCATGGTCTTCATATTCAACTTCAGCTTCAGCCAAAGCGGTCTTTTCAACCACAGACCACATCACCGGTTTAAAATCTTGATAAAGCGTGCCGTTCATTGCAAATTTCAAAAGTTCAGAGGCAATGGTTTTCTCCGCCTCAAAGGTCATGGTCTTATAACTGTTTTCCCATTCACCCTGCACACCAAGCCGTTGCATCTCAGATTTTTGAACACCAACCCACTCATCAGCAAACGCCCGGCATTCAGCGCGGAATTCATTCACAGGAATATCGTCTTTATTCTTTTGTTTTTTCCTGTATTTCTCTTCAACTTTCCACTCAATCGGCAATCCATGACAATCCCAGCCATGAACATACGGACTATCAAACCCAAGCATGTTTTGCGAGCGAGCCACGAGGTCTTTCAATGTTTTATTCAGAGCATGACCAATATGAATATTGCCGTTGGCATAAGGCGGGCCATCATGCAAAATAAACTGCGGGCGCCCCTTTCCTTTTTCTCTCAATTTTGAATAAATATCTTGGGTCTCCCAGCGCTCTAGGAATTCAGGCTCACGCTTCGGCAAGCCAGCTTTCATAGGAAAAGAAGTTTTGGGAAGAAATAAAGTCTCCCGCCAATCACGCTCATCAGCTTGTGAGCGATCAACCGTCTTATCATCAGACATCAAAATAAACCTTCAAAATTGAGAAAAGCTGCATCAGACCTCAATCTAAAGTGAGCAAAGCGCCAAATCAGACAAAGTCAGATCTAACGTTTTTTCATCCGTTCTAAAAACTGTCAAGGGAATTAACCAGAATATAGGGCCTAAACCCAATTTACAAAAGCCAATAGAAAAAACTGTAACAAAACTAAGAACCACCTTAACGAAGAAGGGAGTGTTCTCCTTCAGAGCACGTACATGGCAGCGAGAGCTGCCCGGTGCACTAGATCAGCCTGAAAGGAGCGACGGCGAGTACGGATAAGCTGATCGACAGAAATGCGCCGCCCCTCGGAGGGCCTGCCGCCTTCAGCGGCAGAACAGCCGTGAGAGAAAATAAGCAGATGCGAAGTGGGCATCTGAAGCGAATAAAAGGAGAGATCATTACCTCTCACTCAAAACCTGCTCAATAACCTTACAATCTGCATCCATTTGCGCCTTCAGAGCGTCCATATCACTAAACTTCATGTCTTCACGTACAAAATCTACAAATTCAATGGCGATGTCTTCACCATATAAATTATCATCATAATCAAAGAGAAAAACTTCTAAGACAGGCTCACTATTGTCAAAACTTGGCCGTTTACCAAAATAGGCAGCCCCTTCATAAACATTTTCTTTATGATGAACAAAAGCAGCATAAATCCCATGATGCAAATGACAGCCCTTTGAAAGAGAAATATTTGCAGTTGGAAAACCAAGTCCTTCGCCGCGCCCAGCGCCCGAAGTTACAACGCCTTCAACCTGCCAATTGCGACCTAATATACTGGCAGCGCGCTTAACTTGCCCTTCTTCCAAAGCATCACGAACAAGAGAAGATGAATAAATCAACTGCCCCGAGCCGGTTATTTCACTATTTGGCTCCTTATCATCATCAGAAGGTAAAAGACCCTCAGCATCAACAATGGTCACACCAAAGCCTAAGTCCTCACCTAACTCGCGCAAAATTTGTGGATTACCACCGCGGCCACGACCAAAAAAGAAATCATAGCCCACCACAACATGAGAAACCTTCACTCCCTCAACCAAAACTTGTGTGACAAACTCTTTTGCGCTTTTTTGCGCAAGTTCAGCGTCAAATGGCAACTCAAGAGCAAAATCCAAACCGATATTTTCAAACTCAGCTCGTTTTTGACGTGGGTTTGTGAGCATAAATAAAGGCGTATCAGGAGAAAAATATTGTCGAGGGTGAGGAGAAAAAAACATCACACCAGCTGCAGCATTGCGTTTCGCAGCAATATCAAGTGCAAAGTTAAGCACTGCTTTATGCCCCAAATGAACACCATCAAAATTTCCAATCGCAAGAACAGCCCCATTCATAGCAACTGGAAACGTCTTATAGGAAGAAAGGTCTAACATTAATAAAACTCACGCTCATGATTTTAATCACACCGAATAGAACCCAAGCGGGTCCCGCTGACGTAACAAACAACTGACACAACAAACAACTGACTAAAGTACAACACTAAGAGAACACCAAGTTCAAGCAAGGTTCAACAGCAATCAGCCGTTCACTGGTAAAAGTACGAGTGTTTTTTTAAGAAATTGAGTTTTAAAAAATTTAAGCATCACGAGGGGGGACCATCATCACCGCTTCACCACCGATGACGACACGATTATTAACAATACACGAGCAACTTAAAGTCACAACACGGCGATGAAAATTAATTTTTTCAACCTTTACTGATGACGTAACAACATCACCAATGCGAACAGGGGCACGAAAAATAAGATCTTGGTGCAAATAAATACTACCCGGTCCAGGCAATTTAGTACCCAAAACAGTTGAAATGAAACCTGCCGTTAAAAGTCCATGCGCAATCCGCCCTTTAAAGCGTGTGGTTTTGGCATATTCCTCATCAAGATGCACTGGATTGGTATCGCCGGAAATTTCAGCAAAAGCAATAATTAGCTCTTCCGTCACCTCTTTAACGAAAGATTCTTCCATTCCAATCTCAAGATCTTCAATATAATAACCACCAGTTGCAGGGTTCGTCATAATTTCATTCCTCTTTATAATTGGCGCGACACTAACCAAGCCGCTGCCAGTCATCAAGGTTATTCCGCATAAATCCTGATTAAAAAAAGAAAAATTTATCCCAAATGATGAATTTTGAGATGAAATCAAGCACAAATAGAGGAAAAAACATCATCAAAACCATAAAGTGACGCCAGAAAAATTGAAAAAATCCAACTCTCTTAATTTTTTTTACAGTATTCCCCCCGCTATTAACCTAATTTTTAGTACCTCTCGTTATTGTATAAATCTGAATGTTGGGCATTGGCAGGTCTTTGCTCACTTAAATTTTGTAAAGTGGCCCAATAGGGCGTGTTGCGTAACAGGCAGGGAAACCTGCTCTAATAGGGGAAATGGAGAGCGTAATGGCTATTGATCTTTCAATGCCAGTTCTGGTGGTTGATGATTATAAAACAATGATCCGCATCATTCGGAATCTGCTAAAACAACTTGGCTTTAGCGACATCGATGATGCTGCTGACGGAACTGAAGCATTAGCGAAAATGCAACAAAGACAGTATGGCTTGGTCATCTCAGACTGGAATATGGAGCCAATGACTGGTTATGAACTTCTAAAAGAAGTTCGTTCAGATGAAAACCTAATGAAAACACCTTTCATTATGGTAACAGCTGAATCTAAAACTGAGAACGTAATTGCTGCGAAAAAAGCAGGCGTAAACAATTATATTGTGAAGCCATTTAATGCAGCAACACTCAGCGCCAAAATCAACGCGGTTTTCGGCGAATAATAAATTCAAGGAAATGAAGGCAGACAAGTTCAAAGCCTCATTTCCTTAATTTATCTGCATTTGTATTTAGTAGCAGGAGTAAATTAACATGGCTAAAGCCAGTCAAGCCGTACCTAAACTTAGGTGCGATACATTAGGTGATGAACTCTCTAATGTTGAAAAAGATGATGCCTCTCTAGGAGAAGTCCTTCATCTTGCCCAGAGTTCAGTTGAAACTCTCAAAGAATTTCTAAACCGTTTAGATACGATCGTAGGTGATGATTTCCATCAAATCATGGATAAAATCAGCGAAACACGCGACGACATGCAACTTCTAAATACAAAAGAAGATGTTGACCCACTATCAAGCGCAGAAAATGAATTAAAATTAGTTGTTAAAGCAACCGAAGATGCAACAAACCGCATCATGGAAGCAGCTGAAACAATCATGACAGCAGATCCACAAGATCCAGCAACCTATCACACTACGGTAGAAAGCAACGTCATGGAAATTTTTGAAGCTTGTTCATTCCAGGATATTACAGGTCAACGCATCAACCGTGTTGTAGAAACATTGGATTTTGTAGATTACCGCATTCATAAAATCGCAGGCTTTCTTGGCATTGAAAACGAGAAAGAGCGCAAAGATTTTGATGAAACAGCATTCCTAGAACGCTTACAAAGAAAAGATGACCTCATCCTTCACGGCCCACAAGATGAAGCCGAAGCCGTAAGCCAAAACGATATCGACAATCTTTTCTAAGTGGCTAGCCACTGACTAGTATTATCGACTTTTAGAACACAAAAAACCTGGCACCATTCAATAATGGTCCAGGTTTTTTATTTTCATCCAAACTGTCTAAGTGCACAAATTGGCTTCGCATCAAAATCCGCAAACAGTCCATCAAGCAAAGCTTGATTAAACTCACCCCCCACATGCAAGCCGCTCGCCACAAACAGCGCATCAAACCCTGCATTGAACGCCCCTGGCATATCTGTTTTCATGCCATCTCCAATACATAAAATGCGCGACTTATCATATATCTGCTCTGGGAAAAGTTCTTTTAACCTCTTTTGTGCCAACTCATAAATAGGAAGATACGGCTTGCCCGCATAAAGCACTTCACCGCCCAGTTCTTCATAAAGCTGACCCAAAATCCCGGCGCAATAAACCAGCCGTGCCCCCCGCTCAACCTGCAAATCAGGGTTGGCACAAATCATCGGCATTCTTCGCCCAAGTGCCCCTGTCAGCATCTCACGATAATCCTCAGGCCCCTCTGTTTCATCATCAAACAATCCGGTCAGTAAAATGACATCCGCCTGTTCAAGCGGAACAGGGTTAAGGCCCGCTGTCTCAATCACAGGCAAATCGCGTAACGGCCCAAGATGGTAAAATTGCTTGCCCTCAAAAGAGCGAATAAGGTGCTGCGACACATCACCAGAAGAAACAATGCCATCATAACAACTTGCCGGCACACCAAATTCTTGCAATTGTTCTACCACCGAAAAATCTGGCCGCGGTGCATTGGTGAGCAAAATCACACGCCCACCTGTCCCATCAGCGCCGCCATTTTCACGAAACTCATGACATGCATCTATAGAGCTTTGAAACGCCGTTTCACCATTATGCATCACACCCCAAATATCACAAAACCAAACGTCATAAGATTGTGAGAGTGATGAAACAGAATTTAAGAGGGGGATCATATAGAGAGTGCTCCAAACTACGCTAATTGCAAAAGTAAATCGCACACATCAAGAACAAATCTCACCTTAAAACACAAGGCATAATTTTGAAGGGAAAATATAAACGGCTTTAAGCCGCAGCAACAGAGCTAGAACCACCATAAACTTCCGGGCGAACAGGCTTAGGCTCACAGAACAAATCACCCTGGGCAAAGTTCACATTATAATCACGCAATTGCCGCACAATAGACTCCCGCTCAACCTTATCGATTATCATTGTGATATTTAAACGATTGAGGAAATGATCTAAATCAGCTGAATGGATTTGAGCTTTTGCCCCTTCCATATTGCCAAGCAACAAAGAAGAATTAATTTTAACAAAAGCAAAACGCCGGTCTGCCAATGCCTTAAAGTCAATATCAAGACGTGTAATCTGATCGAGTGAGAAACGAAAACCCAGATTAGAAATAGCAGTCATTCGCTCAAATTCATGGGCACCAGCTTTCTCCAAAGCTTTTTGAGAAAATTCAAAAATAAGATAATCTTTCAACCACTTATTCGCTTCAATAAAATCCATAAACTCAGAAAAGAAATCCGCATCACGAAGAGAGGTCAAAGAAAGATTGCAAAAAACTGTTCGCCCTTTCCCCTTTTCAACCAAACGCTGAATCACCTGTATTGACCGCAGAATAATCTGATTATCAATGATAGGAGCAAGCTCCGCCGCTTCTGCAACAGGAATAAAATCACGCGGCAAAATCAATTGGCCAATATCGTTTCTAAGGCGTGAAAAGGCTTCATAAAACACAAGTTCTCTATCGGGTAAACCCACAATCGGTTGTAAAAACAACTCAATCCTGTTTGCTTCAATCGCTTCATTTATTGTCGCCAATAATGAATAATCACCCTTATCATCTGGAGTATTATTCGGAAGGTTAGTTGAAACTTCACTTGGAGATGAGACCTGATTTTGAACTGCAACTTGAGCCGTCAATTGCTCATTGGCAGAAGGAGCAACTGCACTTGATACAGCACTTTCCTTTTTCTCTAACTCTGCCGCAGCCGCTAACGCATCTAATGATGAAGGCGGCAAATAAGATTTGGTTTGTCGCTTATTAACGGATTTTTGTTCAGCCTGCGTCAACTCTGGATTTAAAGATGGCGGCAAAGAAGTTGGTGACAAAGCAGAAAGAGGCAAAACACCATCAGAAGGCCCCGCGTCTGAAGACATCAAAGCCTGTGGCTGAACAGCATTCACCACTCCTGCTTGTGTCAATCCAGACTGTCCCAACAAAGATTGAGATAACAAAGAAGCCTGAGACAAATCATTTTGCGCAAGTTCACGCAGATCAGGCACTTGGCGTAAACCAGTAATTGCCACCATTGCCTTTTGGGCAAAAACAGATCGATCCCCCTCACCAGAAGCACTCAACTCCTGAACAACATATTCAAGAATATCAAGTTCAGCTTTCATTAAATTATATTGCTGCCTAGAAGCATGGTCATAGCGATGCTCAAAATTTTGCAAGTGCTGACTTAACTTTTCAAACTCTTGTCCAAGAATTGTTAACTTACTATTTTGTTCAACTAGCTCTTCACGCTTAGGCTTCTCAAGGCTAAGCTTGCCTACCTTTTGCAAAACTTTCAGACGACTATCATAGTTATCCATACGGCCAATAATTGTGCCGATTGCTTTTTCAATAGCATCTTGCCCAGAAAGCAATTCATTATGCCCTTCAGCTAATAGCTCTGTGACCTGCAATTCGTTTTTTAGCTTTTTAACATCGGTCGTTAATTGAGCAAGCCGTCCTTGAACAAGACGCTTCAATCTCATCCGGGTAATTAAAAAGTGTGCAGATAATAGCCAAATGAACAAACCACCTCCAACACAAAGAGACGGGATCATTCCAAAACCAGATTGCAAATAAAGGCCAAGCGAAACCGCTGTCCCAATAAGGGCAATAATTAAGGTCACCAACACATCCTGAATGCGACTAACATCCTTAGGCGTATTGACCTCATACTCATCTTGCATATCTAGTTTAGCCATTAAATTAAAGCTGCCCAAAAAACGAATCAAAATTCTCTCATTAAACAGCTTTGCCTCATCAAACAATAACTGCAAGGGCTGCCCCTATCTGTTCACAGCTATTTTAAAAAGAGATCAATCAATCATTCGAGTAAAACTCAATCTTTAAAACAACCTTTTTATAGAGAAAACAAAAGCTTCAACTAAACTAAGACAAGATAAAATCACTACCGGAGAAACCTCACATACATGTTATTAAAAACTCAGTTTTTGTGATCCCAGTTCAAATTTAGAACTGTTATAGTCTTTCACGTGGCGATTGCACGTTCCCTCAACTCGCATCGTCACCCAATCTGACGCTGCAGGCCTATTCTCCCGATGTCGGTCTGCAGCACAAATTCCAACATTTAAAAAAACTATTCCCATCCAAAAGCCGGTTGCTTTGTGGGCAACTGAAAGCCAATAAAGAAGTCCGTAAACCTTCTTTTGTAAATAATCTGTCAGGTTCTTGCAGAGTGACGAAAGCAGGCGTAAATCTAAAGAATGAACCAACGCCATAAATTAGGGTATTTATTAACTGCACTCGTCGGACTTCCCATTTTCGCACTGGGGCTCATAGGTCTGCATGCCCTGAATACAGATTTAAGAACCTATCAACTCCAGGAAAGCAAAGAAGCAAATTTAGAGCTTACCAGATTAGATAAGCAAATTACCTCTTACCTAAAAGACTATCAAAAGTCTTTCAAAACAAACATAGAAACAGTCCATGAACAAGGTGCCTGGGCTCTAAGATGCACCTTTCAAGAATCTTGCCCCCAAAAACTAAGCAATCGCTTTATTCTCATTGTCTCTTTTGACCGGTTTGGAGATCAAATCTACCCACCGAAAGAAACAACCGGTCAGCTCTATTCAGAAATGGGAAAACTGAGAAAAATCGCTTCCTCTCTCTCTACAGCAAAAGAAAGTCTAAGTCGCCTCCCCCTACTCGACCGTAAAAACGGTGTCTGGTCCAATTACCTAACCCCCAAAGGACACAACTTGTTATATTGCTGGTTAGGGAGAAAAAACTTCACATATTGCGCAGCAATCGACAGAGCAGCCATCATCGATGAACTTGGCGTATTCCTAACATCCATTGCAAATGACCAAACTCAAAATCATATCCGGCTACTGGATATTCATTACAATATTCTTTGGCAAAATAAGGATAGCTACTCGGATGCAATCTCATCCCAAAGGCAATTAAGCTACCCACTTTATTTTTGGCGGTTAGAAAGATTGCAAAACACAAATACAACAACAAATAAATTTCCGCTCACACTCGCAGCTCTCACTTTGCCGATTGGCTCTCTGCTTATTTTTCTAGCATTCACCCTTTTCAGAGATCAAAAAAAGATATTAGCTGAAGCAAATGACCGAGCTAATTTTGCCGCCAGCATTTCTCATGAACTAAGAACACCCCTAACAAATCTCCAACTTTACGCAGATTTAATACGGAATAAAATTACTAAAGATACAGAACAACAACAAGAACTCAGCAATGAAAGCACAAAAGAAATCTCAAAATATACTGAAATCATTGCTTCAGAGACAACCCGCCTCTCAGAAATGGTCAATAATGCTCTTACAATTGCCAAAGGAAATCACCCAACGATCCGCAAAAAAGTAAAAGCCATCCCTGATCATATAATTGAAGAAACCGTAACTCGCCTAACACCATTACTAAAAGATCAAATCAATAATTTATCCTTTAATTTAGATACACCAAACGAAGTCAAAATTGATAGAAGTGCTCTAGAGCAAATCCTTGTAAATCTACTTGATAATGCAAGGAAATATGCCGCTGATAACAACATTCGCATTTCTTCAAAAATCGAAGGCCAGCTATTGATCTTAACTGTAAGAGATTGGGGACCTTCATTTAGCAAAGGCACATCCAGATCAATTTTCAAGCCTTTTTCCCAAAGTCAAAAAGGCGATGCCAAAAGAGATGGATTTGGTTTAGGGCTAGCTGTCTGCGAACAATTAGCAAAAGAAAATGATGGCACCGTAAAGGCTGAACAAGCCAACCCAGGCGCTAGATTCATCGTCACCCTAAAAATTAAACAAATAAATCAAGAAGATAAAAATAAGTGAGAAAAAATGAACATACTTATAGCCGAAGATGATGTCCATTTAAGAGAAGGTTTGAATGACTTATTCAGCCAAGAAGGATACAATTGCGCTCTCACTCAAGATGGTGAAGAAGCACTAAGCCAATTCAAAGAAAATCGCCCAGACTTTTGTATTTTTGATGTGATGATGCCAAAAATGGATGGCTTTGAATTATGCCGAAAGGTAAGAGCTCTTGATGATCATATCCCCATCATTCTCCTAACTGCAAAAGGAGATGAAGTCGACAGAGTAGTCGGCTTAGAACTCGGAGCTGATGATTATATCGCCAAACCCTTTGGGTCACGTGAGCTCATTGCCAGAGTAAAAGCCATAACAAGACGGGCAACAAACTCTTCGAAACAAAAAACAAAACAACAAACTCCGTTTGTAATGGATCATCTCACAGTTGACCCAAAATCTCTAAGAGCAACAAACGGCGACAAAATCATCCAACTAACTATGCGCGAGTTAAAAGTATTGGAAATGCTCTATGAAAATAAAGGCAAAGTGCTCTCTCGCCTTGAGTTATTTGAAGAATGCTGGGGACGGCGCTACATGGCAAACAGTAGAGCCCTAGATCAATTCATATCCCAACTCAGACAAAAAATAGAACTCGACCAATCAAACCCCAAAATAATCAGAACCGTCCATGGTGTTGGATATCGATATGAAAATTAAAAATAAAAAACGGAAAACTAAAGCTGCGCAAAAAGAGCAGCATACTTGAACACGAAAGAAGGAGTACTGCCCTCCCCCAGAGCAGTAGGACATGACGCTGCCAAGCGTCAGACGCGTTGCACCCCGCCCTCGCAGGCCCAAGCGCGTCTAGCAGCGCGGTTGCTTCAGAGCCGGTTGCTAGTGGGTAACTGAAGGCAAAATAAAAGGTTCAACCTGAAGCGCCACTAAAAAAAAATAGCCGTGAGAGAGAGAAAGTCTTAATCAAACAAAGCGTCAATTTCGTCTTGAACATCATCCGCCAATTCTTCTTCGGCTTCTAACGCAAGTTCAACAACATTGGTGGTACCATCATTAACAATATCAGCGGCTTTACCAATAAGGTCACGAACACCAGGTGTAATCTCTGAACAAAACTGTGAAAGTTCCTCAGTTTGCTTTGTCTCAACACTCGTTTGAACCCGATTAAGCACATCAACCAATGTGTCATTTAATTGATTAACAACTTCATCAAAAGCAGAACGAACGTCAGTTGGCGCATGTTCATAAGCTTTAATAGCTAATTCTTTGTCACGAAACCCGGTAACTTCAAAATGCTCTTCATATGTCATAGGAGACCATTCCAAAACATCATCTGCAAACCCTTCAGGATCAGCCGGTAACATTTCGATTAGCATCAAAACACCACTAAAGTGGTTGAGGTAATCAGTTGTTAACATAGATGTCTTGTTGATATTGGTTCCATCAAGATGAGAGCGATAATGCTCTGTCATAGAACTCTGATAATTGCGCTGAACGGCTTTTACTAAACCACTATCAGTCATTTTACTATACTCACACGTTACATAACTCAATCTACAAACGGCTCTGCGTCTTCTCATCTCAGACAAACTTAGCCGATACTCAACAATGAGTGTGAAGCAGAGTGGTTTCTAATTAGTTACAGACTGAATAAAATTTTATTTAAATCGTGAGAAAAAGTACTTTTTCATCGAAAAAGTGCCAAAATTTCTTAAAATAACGAATAAAGATACGTAAGCAGACCAATTTTATTAGATGAAACCCAAGCTATGTGCTCAAAATTTTCCATTAAATCTCATCCGGAAACAGTAAAAGAACACTTTAAATACTTAAATCCGGCAGAGTTTCCACCCTTAGATAATATCAGACCAACAGACCCAATCATGATCATAAGAGAGGTCAATGCAAAAAGACGAGAACTAGCGCTTGTTCGCTGGGGGCTGATCCCTCATTGGGTGAAAAATCCAGATGATTTTACCCTCATCATCAATGCCCGAGCGGAAACATTAATGGATAAACCTTCATTTAGAACTTCTGTTGCCCACAAAAGATGCCTTGTCCCGGCTGATGGGTTCTATGAATGGTCTGGTCCTAAAAGTAACCGCACCCCTCACCACATCACCTTAGTGCAGGATAAATCAACATCAGATCTGGAAGCTCCACAAAAAGCGCCACTAATGGCATTTGCAGGCCTGTGGGATCATTGGTTAGGAGCTGAAGGAAGCGAGTTCGAAAGCGCCGCGATTATTACAATGGCAGCCAATAACCAAATCGGCCTACTTCATAACCGCATGCCCGCCATCATCATGCCAGAAGACTTTGATGCTTGGCTGGACGTAAAGAATGTAAATAGCAAAGAAGCTCTAAAACTCTTAAAACCAGCGCCAGATGGAGCTTTTAATATCTCAAACCTAACGCCAAACCCCAAGGAAAAAAAGAAAACCAACCCTTCCCAAGGCGAATTGTTTTAGCACGGTTGTTTATGGACAACCTAAAGCGTCAATAAGAAACGTGGTTACCGTACAGGTTGCAAGTTGGTAATCTAAAGCCTCATTGAAAAATGCACAACTGAAGCCAAGGCATGCGAGCATCTCAAAAAAATGAGATAAACTCCTGCTTTTAACTCACAACAATCAATCTGACACAGGCCATCAATCTGGAAATTGTGAGCATTATGAGTCTAATTGATGCAGAACCCTGAGTTTCGCTTACTCTGCCCTCAAATTTTCTGTAGCCAATTCGTCACCAACATTCCAAAGGTTTCTAAGATTGCCTAAATCCGTCAGACTATCACGCTCTTCTTGGCTTAAAGGCCGCCTGCTCTCATAACCTTCTATCATTGAAACTTGTTGCGCTCTTGGTAAAAAACTGGAGATGGCAAGATCATAGGCTCGCCAACCATAGGCACAGTGATCAAAGTCAAAAATAGTAAGTTCGTTGCCACGAAAGTGAACGTTGCCCAAATGCAAATCCGCATGAATGACGCCGAATTTGTCACCATCTGTTCCAATACTTCTTATACGATCAATGTAGGGTTCGATTGGTTGTAGCATTTCTATAACCTGTCTACCGTGTTTTATACTTTCTCTAGGTTCAGCGCATTTCTCTCCTTCAGAAATCAATCTTAAAGGCTCGTCTAACAAGTATTTCAAATCGAGTTTATAACGCTCGAACTGTGATTCAAAAGAATTAGCAGCCAGATGCAAGTTCGCCAAAGCAACTCCCAATTGATAACCCTGTTCTGTTGTCACAGAGCCTCTATTGAGCGGCATGCCATCGGCATAGTGAAATAAAGCAAAGGCTCTTTGACCATGCGCAGTTTGCATAACGCCTAAATATTCACCATTTTCAGTCGGTATTCCAGTTGCAACTGGCACATCTCGTGTATGTAGATGCTCAACAAGATCTAGCTCAAATCGATAAGCATCGTCGGATTCTACATAATACTTACCGTGCAAATACAAACGAAATATGTACTTGTCGGAGCCAGTATCCACCAGATAAGTGTCATTGAACCCGCGTCTGATAAACATGCAGTAATCAACTTTACCTAGGCTGTAATGCCTATGAATAATTTCAAGTGCTTCTTCTGAAGTTAAAAGAGTGTTCATCATTTACCTGATCAATATGTGAATTCGTGAATTTTCGTTTATGGCACTAAGCGGAATAATAAAATTCAGCTAAAACCTAAAGCAATATTTCATGCGAAAAAAGAACTAAATCATACTTACGAAGAAGGAGTGGCACTACTTCGTTCGGTGCCAAGACATGGCGCAGCGCCAGCAAAGCCCGGTGCACAAGATCAGCCCGAACAGAGCGCAGCGAGTTCGGATAAGCTTATCGCAAGAAAAGACCACCCACAATGCAACCGCGCTGCTTTAAGCAGCGCGGTTGCATTGTGGGCAACTGAAGCGCAACTAAAAAAGTAATAGCCCGTGAGAGAAAATAGAGCACGGTTGCTTTTTGCGGATGCCTAGTGGGCATCTTAAGCACAAAAAAGGCATCTGAAGTGCTACAAAGAATCTCTTCCTCTACCCGTTCACATCATAAGCTGCTAGCGCTGCCATGTTCACAATGTCTCTATCTTTCGCACCAAGCGGCACAAGCTGAACAGATTTCTCTAATCCAACCAATAGCGGCCCAATAACAGTGCCCTCCGATAATTCTTGCAACATTTGCGTCGCAATACTTGCAGAGTGGAACGCTGGCATAATCAACACATTCGCCGTGTCAGTTAAACGGCAAAACGGATATTGCTCCATAGCTTCCGCATTCAGCGCAACCTCAGCAGACATCTCACCATCATACTCAAAATCAACACCGCGCTGATCAAGTAATTTCACAGCTTCTCTCAAACGGTTAGAACGCTCCCCTTCAGGATGACCAAATGTTGAGTAAGCAAGCATAGCAACACGCGGGTCTGCGCCAAGACGGCAAGAAACTTTAGCCGCCTCTTCAGCAATATCAGCTAATTCTTCAGCCGTTGGCATATCATGCACTGAAGTATCAGCCACCAACACAGCCCGGCCTCTATTAAGAACAAGTGAAACACCGATTGGACAAGAACCTTCTTTTGCGTCCAATACTTTTTGAATATCTTCAAAAGCGATAGACCAGTTTCGTGTCACCCCAGCAACAATTGCATCCGCATGACCATGCGCTACCATACACGCCGCAAATATAATCCGATCATTATTCACCATCCTCAAGCAATCGCGGCGGACATAGCCTTTCCGCTGCAAACGTTGATAGAGATAATCTGCGTAAAGCTCATTATGTTCAGATTCTCGTGAATTTTGAATTTCAAAAACATCGCGATATTCAATACCAGCGTTCTTAAAACCCTCTAAAATTCCTTCTTCACGGCCAACAAGGACAGGATGCCCAAGCCCCATATTATAAAAAGTATTAGCCGCGCGAATAACCTGTTCTTCTTCACCTTCAGCAAAAACAACCCGGCGTGGGTTTTTCTTCACTTTTTGGAAAATGCCATGCAACCAACCCGCAACCGGATCAAGCCTCGCCGAAAGTTTCGCAGTATAATCTTCCATATCAATAATCGGGCGCCGAGCAACACCTGTGTCCATCGCCGCACGTGCAACAGCTGGCGGCACATGGCTTATCAAACGAGGATCAAAGGGAGCAGGGATAATATATTCAGGCCCATATTTCGGACGTTGGCCGCCATAAGCCGCCGCCACATCATCAGGCACGTCTTCACGCGCCAAAGTCGCTAGTGCCTCAGCAGCTGCGATTTTCATTGCCTCATTAATCTCACTAGCATGCACATCAAGCGCACCACGGAAAATATAAGGGAACCCAAGTACATTATTAACTTGGTTCGGATAATCAGAGCGCCCAGTCGCCATAATCGCATCAGGGCGAACAGCAAGCACATCTTCAGGAGTAATCTCGGGGTCCGGATTTGCCATAGCAAAAATAATCGGGTTCTCAGCCATACCCTTAACCATATCCTGGCTCACTACCCCAGCAGCTGAAAGGCCATAAAATACATCAGCCCCTTCAAGCGCTTCTTCCAATGTACGTTTATCAGTTTCAACAGCGTGTGCTGACTTCCACTGATCCAATCCACCTTCACGCCCCTTATAGATCACGCCCTTGCGATCAATCATCAGAACATTCTCATGCGGCACACCCTTAGACTTAGCCAATTCAATGCATGAAATCGCGGCAGCCCCAGCGCCAGAACAAACAAGTTTAATGTCTTTGATATCTTTGCCATTTAAATGCAACGCATTAATCAACCCAGCGGTCGCAATAATCGCCGTTCCGTGCTGATCATCATGAAAAACAGGAATATCCATAAGTTCGCGTAATTTTTGCTCAATGATAAAGCAATCAGGCGCTTTAATATCCTCGAGGTTAATACCACCAAACGCCGGCCCCAAATAGCGTACACAATTGATAAACTCATCAACATCTTCTGTTGAGACTTCCAAATCAATCGAGTCGACATCAGCAAACCGCTTAAAGAGAACAGATTTCCCCTCCATCACCGGCTTAGAAGCAAGCGCTCCTAAATTTCCCAATCCCAAAATCGCCGTACCGTTAGAGATTACGCCAACCATATTGCCTTTATTGGTATAATCATACGCAGCGCGCTCATCTTCTGAGATCGCCAAAACAGGAACGGCCACACCTGGTGAATAAGCCAAACTCAAATCACGCTGAGTTGCCATTGGTTTGGTTGGTGTAATTTCAAGCTTGCCTGGTTTGTTACCAGCGTGGAATTGTAAAGCTTCTTGGTCCGTAAAGTTATTTTTAGAGTTTTTTTGCGGCATTATTTTTTAAAGAACCTAAATTGATGTGACCAAAATTAATGTGGCCCAAATTATTATGGAAGGGTACTGCGTAGTCATAAGTAGACCATAGTACGAAGAATTTTGAACGACAACAGGTCTTTTTTAGAATTGTCGCAAAAATATATGCAACAATTTTAAAGAAAATAGCCCTAAGCTCAGGACCTATTAATCTTATGTGTTCTGCGCTCTCATGCTTTGATCTGAGTAGGCCGAAAGGTACCGGAAATATGGTATATTTTCAAGCCTTTCGAACGCCCTCAGGTCAAAGCATGAGAGCGCCCGAAGGGTTACCTTAGAAAGGCTTAGATGTTTCAAAACAAGCGCAAAAAAGCTGGTCTACCTTTTTGAGCATTCTTTGGCAACAGATAAGCCTTTCTAAGGTAACAGAATACATAAAATTAATAGGTCCTGAGCTTAGATTAGAAGAATAAGGGACCATCAAAAAACAACAGTCTCAAAGTAAATCCCCAAACCATTTCCATTATCTATGGTAATTTTGAAGAACCCTCTATAATGTCAATTCCCATTCAAAGATAGTTAAGAAAAAGACCCTAAAGCGAGATAACCCCCGGTGAGTACACAAAACATAGAAAACCAAGGCAATGAAACTAAAGGCATCGAAAGCAAAAGTTCTCCTGAAATTGACGAAAAAATGAAGCAAAAAGAGAACAAAAAAGCAAAAGCTGCTGAAAAACCTTCACCCGTCATCGCTCAATATCTAGAATTAAAAGCCGTTAACCCAGGCTACATTTTATTTTACCAACTAGGTGATTTTTATGAACTATTCTTTGATGATGCCATCGAAGCGTCTGAAAAACTTGGGCTAACCCTCACCAAACGCGGCACTTATCAAGGCAAAGACATCCCAATGGCCGGTGTCCCTTTAAAAGTAGCTGACGAATATTTACAAAAAGCCATTCGTGCTGGATTTAAAGTCGCTGTGGTTGAACAAACAGAAGATCCATCAGAAGCGAAAAAAAGAGGATCAAAAGCTGTTGTTCAAAGAGATGTCACCCGCCTAGTGACACCAGGCACACTCACTGAAGACACCCTATTGGAACCAGGCTCAAACAATTTCCTGACATCCCTCTTTAAAAATCCGGCACACGAAACAAGAAAAGAAAACCTCTTTTCTCTTGCCAGTCTTGATATTTCAACCGGACAATTTTTGGTGAGCGAAGTCACAAGTTCTGATCTTAGCGGTGAACTAACAAAGCTCGCGCCAAGCGAACTCCTCATTGCAGATAATTTAAAAAACGAAGCCCACATTCGCCATATATTAGATCATCAACCAGCCGTACAAACCCCAGTTCCAACCGCTTACTTCAACAGCCTCGGTGGTGAGGCCGCTTTAAAAGCAGCTCTCAAAGTCACTGAACTTGAAGGGTTTGGAACGTATGGACGCGGCGAACTAGCTGCGATAGGAGCTCTTCTGAAATATGTTGAGCTGACACAAATCGGCAAATGCCCACTTGTTAGACCACCAAGTCGTTCAATTGAAAATGCGACCATGGTCATCGACGCAGCGACCAGAGGCAACCTCGAACTAATCAAATCAACCAGAATGACCAAAAAAGGCAGCCTCTTTGATGCACTTGACAGAACAGTAACAGGAGCCGGATCTCGCCAATTAGCCGCTCAAATAAGCGCACCGCTAAATGATGTCTCTGCAATTAATAACCGTCTGAACAGCCTTGAATTTTTTAATAATAACAGTGCGGCAAGAGATACCATCCGCAAGACGCTGCGCCGCACACCAGACATGGCCCGCGCCCTCTCTCGTCTCTCTTTAAAGCGTGGCGGTCCAAAAGACTTAGGCGCCATTCGCTCTGGCCTGCTCGTTGCCGATGAAGTTTTAAAAGAACTCGAACATTTCAAACAAGAGCATCTACCAGAGACCATAAAACAAATCAGTAAATCACTGCTCTTTGCCTCAGGCTCTCTCAAAGATAAATTAGACAGATACCTAGCAGAAGACTTACCTCTTCAGGCCAGAGACGGTGGCTTCATCAAAGAAGGTAATCATGAAGGGCTAGACGAGCAACGCACTTTGCGCGATCAAAGCCGCACCATCATCGCAAACCTTCAAGCGACTTATAGAGAAACAACAGGCATCAAATCTCTTAAAGTCAGACACAACAACCAATTTGGATTTTTCGTTGAAGTCACCCAGCTCAATGCCAATCAACTCCTCACAGGTCCATTAAGTGAAACTTTTCGTCACCGCCAAACCCTTGCAAATAATGTTCGCTTCAATACCGAAGAACTAATCGAGACCGAATCTAAAATTACCCAAGCCGCCGAAAGAGCGCTAGCCATCGAACTTAACCTCTTTTCTGAACTCAGCTCAGATGTTGAAAAAGCAGGCGACAAAATCAGCCAGTGCGCTGAAAGTCTGGCAGATCTCGATGTGATTTTAAGTCTCTCTTTATTGAGTGAAGAAGAAAACTACACCCGTCCAATCATTGATCAAAGCCGCACCTTCATAATTAAAAATGGCCGCCACCCGGTTGTCGAGCAAGCCCTGCGTAAATCTAAGTCCGGCCCCTTTATTGAAAATAATTGCGGGCTCACCAAAAACAACAACAACAAAGAAGGCTCTGCCAACATTTGGCTCCTCACCGGCCCTAACATGGCTGGTAAATCAACTTACCTCCGGCAAAACGCTCTCATCGCCATCATGGCTCAGATGGGCAGTTTCGTACCCGCAGCCAGCGCTCATATCGGTTTGATCGACAGGCTCTTTTCAAGAGTAGGCGCTTCAGATGACCTTGCTCGTGGGCGCTCAACCTTCATGGTTGAAATGGTCGAAACCGCCGCCATTCTCAATCAAGCAACTGAGAAATCCTTGGTCATCCTCGATGAAATTGGCCGCGGAACTGCCACCTTTGACGGCCTCTCAATTGCCTGGGCCGCTGTTGAATATCTACACAACATCAGTAAAACCCGCGCTCTCTTTGCAACCCACTATCATGAGCTAACAACCCTGTCTGAAAAGTTAGCCGGCGTGACGAACGCCACCATCGAAGTGAAAGAATGGAATGATGAAATCGTCTTCCTCCACCGTGTCATTATGGGAGCTGCTGATCGTTCTTATGGTATCCAGGTCGCAAAGCTCGCAGGCCTTCCCAAAGCCGTAATTAAACGAGCGAATGAAGTCCTCAATGTTCTAGAGAATAAAAATCAGAAATCTGGTGGCATAAACCAATTGGAAGATCTGCCCCTTTTCTCAATGGAACTCCCTGAAAATGAAGAAGAGATAGAAGAAACAGCCAAACCAAACCCAATTGGCGATAAATTACAAGACGAGCTATCAAACCTAAATCCAGATGAATTAACGCCTAAAAACGCCCTGGACATGCTGTATAAATTAAAAGCAATCTCTCAACAAAAGCCATAAAAGAGAAACCTTTAAAGAAAAAATTATCCAAAGGCTTAAGACATTAAGAGTTCTCTAGCGAAAAGAAACAGGTTTATGCTAAACTAATTCTAACAATTATTAACCTATTCAATTTAAGAAGACATTCATTCACAAGAGCCGTACCTAGAAAGTCATATGGATAAATTATTCACAAGCAAGCCCCCTTTTTTCACTCCCAATCAGCTAAGAGATGAAATTACCGAGCTATGGCGCAAATATCAAAAACAAGAAAGTAAATTACGCCAGGAAGTATTAGCCAAACTCTGTGAGGTAAAAAAACACGCTCATTCCCAGGCTGAAATCAACTTGCTCGAAGATGGCGATGGCAGGCTTTGTGCTGAAGGACTTTCACATTTTCAAGACGAATTAATTCGAGTTATCTACGATTTCACCACAAAACATATTCACAGAGCGCATAATCCATCTTCTGCCGAGCGCATCGCCGTGGTGGCAACGGGCGGTTATGGTCGCGGCGCTCTCGCCCCCGGCTCAGATATCGATTTGCTATTTCTCCTTCCCTACAAACAAACCGCATGGGGAGAAAGTGTTGTAGAATATATGCTCTATCTCTTGTGGGATATGGGCTTTAAAGTCGGTCACGCCACCCGCTCGATTGAGCAAACGGTTCGCTTTGCCAAATCAGACATGACCATCCGAACAGCAATGCTCGACAGCAGATATCTCTGGGGAGAAGAAACTCTCTATGAAGAATTTCTGGATAGTTTCAAAGAAAAAGTCATCAAAGGCACCGCCCGCGAATTCATCGAAGCAAAATTAACAGAGCGCGATGAACGCCACCAAAGGTCAGGTGCCTCACGCTATATGGTCGAACCAAACGTTAAAGATGGCAAAGGCGGTCAAAGAGATCTCCACACCCTTCATTGGATTGCAAAATATCTAAACTTTGAAACAACCGGCAGTAACATCTCAACGTCTGGTGTTTTCACGGCTGAAGAATATCATAGCTTCAAACATGCTGACGATTACTTATGGACAGTGAGATGCCACTTACATTTCCTAACCAAACGCCCGGAAGAACGCATTTCATTTGAAGTTCAAAAATCTATGGCTGAACGCCTTGGTTACTCTGATAGAAAAGGCATGCAAGCGGTTGAACGCTTCATGAAACACTATTTCTTAACAGCCAAAGAAGTCGGCAACCTCACACGTGTACTTTGCGCTGACCTTGAGATGAAACAATTAAAAGCCGCTCCTAAACTCAATCAACTCATTGAAGGTTTGGGCTGGAAAAACAGACGAGAGCTTCGCAAATCTTCTGATTTCAGAATTGAGAATGGCCGCCTCAATACAGTCCACAAAGACACCTTTAAACGCGACCCCGTCAACCTCATCCGCATTTTTTACATAGCAAGTAAATACAACACACTCTTGCATCCAACAGCCATGCGCCAAATCCGCCATTCTTTACGCTTAATCGATGCGGATTTGAGAAAAAACAAAACAGCCAACAAAATTTTTCTCGATATTTTATGCTCTAAAGAAAACCCGGAAAAAGTTTTAAGCGGCATGAATGAATCTGGTGTTTTAGGTCGTTTTATTCGCGATTTCGGCAAAATCACATCTATGATGCAATTTAATATGTATCATCACTTCACAGTCGATGAACACCTCATTCGCTCACTAGCAGAACTGGCCTGGATAGATCGCGGCGAAGGCGAAGATGAACTTCCTCTCTCTCATGATCTAATGCAAAAAATTTCTCATCGGCGCGCTCTTTATGTTGCGGTTTTCATTCATGATATCGCTAAAGGACGCAAAGAAGACCATTCAATTGCAGGCGCTCGTGTCGCTAGAAGACTATGCCCACGCCTTGGCCTCACAGACGCAGAAACAGACATCGTTGCATGGCTGATCGAAGAACATTTAACCATGAGTTCATTCGCTCAAAGCCGAGACCTAAACGATCCGCAAACCATCAAAGATTTTGCAGACATCGTTCAGAGCCGAGAGAGACTGAAACTCCTTGTCATCTTAACCGCTTGTGATATCCGCGCTGTTGGGCCGGGCACATGGAATGGCTGGAAAGGACAGTTACTAAGAACGCTTTACCAGGAAACAAACCTCTATCTATCAAATGGACATAGTGAAGATACACACCGCTCACAAGTGAACCTTGCGATTAATGAATTCCGCGAAAAAGCTGAAGCTGACACAGCCATCAAATGGAGCCCAGCCCAGTTAGAAAATTACACAACACGGCACTTTGATTCCTATTGGCTAAAAACAGATCTGAACACCCAGTATGAACATGCCAAATTAATGAAATCAGCTGAAGAAGAAAAAAAAGAACTGGCCTTTGAAGTCTCCAGTGATGCCTTTACAGCTCACACTTCAATCACCATCTTCACAACGGCTCATCCTAAATTACTCTCAATGTTAGCCGGCAGTTGTGCAGCCTCAGGTGCTAACATCATCGATGCCCAAGTCACAACCACACAAGACGGCATGGCAATCGATTCAGTCTGCATCAGCCGTGAGTTCGATCACGCCGAAGACGAGCAACGCCGCGCACAAACTATAGCCGACACACTAAACCAACTCATTCGCGGTGAAAAACATCTCAATAACATGATGCAAAAACCAGCCACAATGAGAGGCCGCATATCTGCCTTTAAAGTTGCACCAGATGTGACCATTGATAACAGCTTGTCTAACGATCTAACTGTGATCGAAGTGCGCGGGCTTGACCGCCCAGGTCTCTTATTTCATCTGACAAAAACCCTCAGTGACTTGAACCTCGACATCTCCAGCGCTCATATCGCTACCTATGGTGAAAAAGCGATCGACGTTTTCTATGTCACAGATCTCCTCGGCGGCAAAATCACCAACAAGGAGCGCCAATACCAAATCCGCAAAGCCTTAGAAGATGTTCTTAAAATCGAAGAAGAACTAGAAGAAGCCACAGCTTAAGAAAACAAAGCAAGGTGACCTCAATCACCTTGCTAAAATTTCAACATGCAGATTTACCTAATTCTATCTCTCTAAACAAAGAAATAATGACGACAATTCGGTGTCAGAAACCATAAGAAAAAGCAAAAGAACTAAATTCACGAAGAAGGGAGTGCTCTCCTTCAGAGCACGTACATAACGCCAGAGGCGTCCGGTGCCCAGCACCGCTCCTCGGAGGGCCCGCGCTGCCATGCAGCCGCGGAATAGCCCGTGAGATATAACAGCGCGGTTGTTGGTGGGCAACCTGAAGCGCCACTAAAAAAGATAGCCATGAGAGAAAACTATTCCTCAAGCTCAGTATCCCAATAGAGATAATCAAGCCAGCTTTCATGCAGGTAATTCGGTGGGAATAAACGACCATTTTTATGAAGATGAAAAACTGTTGGGCGAAATGGTTTTTGCATCGGGATCATACCAGCAACTTCAGGCATCATATTGCTCTTGCGCAAATTACAAGGCGCACAAGCAGCGACAACATTGTCCCAGCGCGTCAGGCCACCTTTGGAGCGCGGAATAACATGATCAAATGTAAGGTCATCTGTGCTACCGCAATATTGGCAACTAAACTTATCACGCAAAAACAAATTAAAACGTGTGAACGCTGGATATCGCGCCGGGCTGACATAATTCTTCAGCGCAACCACACTTGGCAAATTCATATCAAGAGAAGGGCTATGCACTTGCTTGTCATAGGTCTGAATAATATTGACCCGGTCAAGAAAAACAGATTTCACTGCCTCCTGCCAACTCCACAATGACAAAGGATAATAACTAAGCGGTCTGAAATCCGCATTAAGGACCAGTGCCGGGCAGGCATCCGGAGAACGCGTTTGTCTCATCACAGGCTTCGTTCCTCACGATTGCAAGGCCGCACGTTATGCAAGATGTATTCGCAAACAAAGTATCTCTACTTAAAAAGAGTGTCTCTACTAAAAAGATGAGACTATCTCATTCAAATAAGCAAAGCGGCCTCATTAAATTTGTTATAGTATAATTTCAACACAACACGAAGTTCAACATCAAAAAAACTGACGCAACAAAAACGATACAACGTTAAAAATAAACACACAAATTCAAACTACTACCCTGATTTACCAGCCCCCTATCACAGAAAAATGACAAGCGCAGTTGCTAGTGCGCAACCTAAAGCGCAAACAAGAAAGCACATCAGAATAATAAGCAAAGCATGTCTCATCCCCACAACAAAGTAAAGATGAGATTTCAGCGTGCTCCCGCATAAGTGGATACCAGTTATACGAAAAACATCTCGCTAAAATAAAAACTTAGAGCGTGTCTTCATATTCATCAAAAAACAACACGCTCATAGAGTTTTCAAAGTTCAGTGATTTAACAGCTACAAATACGTTCAATTTAAAATAAAATGATGTTCAGAAGAAAACCTTCAATAAGGCTAGCTGTCATTTTAAATGAGCCGTTAAATGCTCTCCGCCAAGCTTCAGCCCACTAAAGTCAATCCCATGACCAACACCGCGTGATATATGAGAACGCACCTGAACGCCGGCATCAAGCAAAGCCGTTTCCGCCTCGCTAAGAGCGGCCACTGGAATAACCTCATCAACATCACCATGAACTAACAATACAGGTGGCTTGACTGTCATTTCTTTAGCTAAATGTTCTGGTCCAGCTAATTTTCCTGAATAACCAACTATAGCTGCTGGTGCAGACTTACGGCGCAAGCCAACATGCAACGCCATCATTGTCCCTTGAGAAAAACCAACCAATCCCAAGGCATCATCAGTAAGATTGTAAGCTTTGAGCTGTTCATCAATAAATTCATTCAAAGCTGGGGCTGCCTTGTTCACACCGCGCCAATATTCTGTGGGGTCTCTCATTGTAAGGTCAAACCATTGAAACCCACCAAACGGGTTCATCGCACAAGGTTCAGGCGCATCAGCACTAACAAAAACTGTATTCGGCAATTGATCCTGCCATTCATTACCAATGCTAATCAAATCCTGACCATTTGCACCATAGCCATGCAAAAACATCACCAATGAAGTTGGTGTACCGGTTTTGGGTTCAAGCGTATAAATCTGTCCCAACGAAAACTCCCTCAAAATAAGCTATAAATTTAAGAGCTAGTCTTATCGAAAATGAAGCGAATGCGCAATGCAGCTCCAAGTTTCTTAAATTATTGATGCTGCTGGTTGAGCTTTTGCCTCTGGATAAAGCTCATTAAACTGCTTGGCCTCACCAGTATTTTGCACAATTCGGCAATGACATCGGCGCAATTCCCGTACATGCGACGCACCACATGAATGAGCGATCAAACCAGCTCCATAATGAATTTTATTCACGAAATTTTTCACACGAACGGACTTTTCAGCAGGGTCTAACCCACTTTGCAAGCTAGCATTGTGAGTAGTGATACCGGTTGGACAGGTGTTTTTATTGCATTTAAGCGCTTGAATACAACCCAAAGCAAACATAAATCCGCGCGCTGAAACAACCGTATCAGCACCTGCACAGTAAGCCCAGGCAACATCGGCTGGAGTAATCAACTTACCAGACGCAATCACTTTAATACGATCGCGTAACCCCACTTCATTCAACTTATTCACAACCAAAGGCAAAGCCTGACGAATGGGCAAGCCAACATTATCAATCAAGGGCATTGGTGCGGCACCTGTGCCACCATCACCTGAGTCAACAGTGATAAAATCAGGTGCGGAAGCAATTCCGCGCTTATGTATTTCAGCTGCCAAATCATCAAACCAATCCTCAGAACCAACAACCATTTTCACACCAACAGGTTTCTGGGTCAGCTCTCTAATTTGCTCAATAAAATCCATCAGGTCAGTAATGCTATTGATCTCAGGATGACGATTAAATGAAATCGAGGGTTCACCAACGGCAATGCCCCTAATTTTAGCAATTTCAGGGGTTACTTTTTCACCTGGTAAAATCCCGCCTTTACCAGGTTTCGCACCCTGGCTCAGCTTAATTTCAAACATTTTAATAAAAGGAAATGTACCAAGCTCTTTCATTTTCGCATGATCAAGTTTTCCATCTTTATCACGCACACCATATTTCGCCGTGCCAATTTGAAAAACAATATCTGCATTGCCATGCAAATGATAAGGAGACAAACCGCCTTCACCCGTATTCATCCAGCAACCAGCCATTTCAGCCCCTTTAGAAAGCGCTTTAACTGCTGGGCCAGATAACGCCCCAAAACTCATACCTGAAATGTTGATAATAGATTTTGACGAATAAGGGTTAGCACAATGCGGACCGAAAACAATCTGAGGCGGCTCTTCTGCATCTTCATCCAGCAGAGGAAACGGACTGTTATTAAAAATCACTGTGCCAGTGACGCCTAAATTCTTGGTCGATCCAAACGCTACAGTATTATCAACACCTCTAGATGATTTATAAACCCAATCGCGCTCAGCCCGGTTGAAAGGCATTTCTTCCCGGTCCATGGCAAAGAAATATTGTCTAAAAAACTCACCAAGTTCTGTAAAAATTGTTCGAAAACGACCAATGACAGGATAGTTATGTCTGATGCTATCTTTTGTCTGCCCCTTATCAATGATGAAAAGAAAAACTGCATAGATAAAAAGCAAACCGATTAAAAAGATAAAAAGCGCAGAAAGAGAAACAAGACCAATCATAGCGTATTGAAAAAATATATTCATCGACATTTGATAAACACTCCCAAATGGTATCTACGAAACAAATTTAAATATTCTTATTATTTAGTGCTTGTCACTTAAAACCGGTAAGGTACTAGTGCCTTACCGGTTTTAGGATAGCTCGGTTGCTGGTGGGCAACTGAAGCGCAACTAAAAATGACATGCTCTAGTGGTACACATAAACGTGATAACGGTCACCTAACCAATTCGTGACAAACATGTGATCAAGCCTAATGCAAAACACAAAAAAATAAAAACCCTCTCTCAAATTTTGAAAGAGGGCTCCAATCTACAAAATCAAAAATCTTAGTGAAAAAACAAACCTAGCTGCATGAAGAATGAGTAACGCACCGCTGATTATAGCTAGCTTCAAGAACTTTTATATCTCGTAATCAGCAGAGAACGAAAAACGTAGGCCGCAGGCCGTCAGCACTTAGTGCTGCACCTCGTAGGGCGGCAGCTTAGCTGCCATCGCCCGCGAGAGATATTAGTGCGTCAAGTTCGTCACTTGAACGCGGCGGTTTTCACCTGAATGCGGATCATGGAAATCTTTCAGCTCTTCCTCACCATAACCAACAGCCACAAGCTTGCCATGCCCAATAGAGAAATTCTCCATCAAGAAATGCTTAACTGCTTTCGCGCGGCGTTGGCTAAGAGTTAGATTATAATGGTCACTACCCTTGGCATCAGTATGTCCAGCCACAAGAAACGTTCCCTCTTTAAGTTCTTTGTCACTTAAAGCACGGCCAAGTTTAATCATAGTCGGGATCGACGATGGTGAAATGTCAGCTGAGTTATACTTGAAATAAATTGTCAGATCGATTGTAGGCAATTTATATTTTTTAATGATCTTTGTTATTTCTTTACGATCTTCATGAGTTTGCTCTTCAACTTGTTTTTTCGCAACCTCAATCACCAGCCCGCGGCTTTTAACCCGCTCTTTATCAACGGCTGTCGCTCCCAAACTTCGGGTCAAACGTTTTACAGGAGCCGCTTTTAAAGCCCGAACCATATCCTCTGTTTTTAAAGCATCTCCAGCATTGGCCTGATTGATAGACAGCGTTGATGTTGTCGCCAAAGCAGCCACTATTAAAAATTTCGAAAATTTAAGTCTCATAGAAGCTCTCCCAAAACTGAAAAAAATACGAAACATTCTAAAATCATAAAGTCGTTAAACAAGATTGTTAGAAATAGTCCCAAAAAACAGCAGACGGCTATGTCTGCTTAAAATTTAATTGATTATACAACCGTTTTATAAACGGCGCAAAAAGTTAAAGATTAAAAATTTGTCATAAATTAATCGAAGTTCAAAAAACTGCCTAAACAACTAGCTCATTAACAACATTGAGAAAAATTAATTCTTTGTAACTTGCTAACCATAAGATCCAAAGGTTACTATAATACCATAAATTCAATAGGTATTTTGTCGCTTTGCTATAGATTTTAAAAGCTTAATTAACAAAAATACCTGCAAATATGCTGCTGATAAGGTTTTCTTGGCCAAAGAAATAAAAAAGAGTGAGGGACTTAAAATGAAACAGTCTTTGTTAAAGGTTGCAATCAAAACGAACCTATCGTTGAAATCACCGCCCATATATAAAGAAGTACGAAAAGAGAAAAAGCGCTCAAATAGTGTACTATTTGCTCTACTGACGATAAGTCTTGCTTCATTTAGCATCTCACAACCAATACAGGCACAAGAAAAATCAGACCTGAAAAATGGTGAATACATGTTCACTGTTGCTGGGTGTGGCTCATGCCACGGTAAAGATGGTGACCCTAAAAAACTATCCGGTGGTTACCAAATCAAAACAGAATTCGGCACATTCGTAACACCAAACATCTCTCCTGATTTAACTCACGGCATCGGCAAATGGACAAAAGCAGACTTTTACGCAGCTTTAAAAGAAGGTGTCTCTCCTAAAGGAGATCATTATTACCCTTCATTCCCTTATGCCTCATATGCAGGCATGAGCCGCAAAGATATTTTTGATATTTTCTCTTATATTAAAACTCTGCCAGCAGTTGCAACCGCCTCTATTTCTCACAACCTAGCCTTCCCATATAGTCTGCGAAACAGCATAGGTCTTTGGAAAATAGCCGCCGCCCTTCCGTCTCAATTTATCCCGCAAGCTGGTAAAGACGCTCAATATAATCGAGGTAAATATTTGGTTGAGCACGTGGCCCACTGCGCCGAATGTCACACACCAAGATCATCTCTTTTCCAAACCCTTGATCAATCACGTAGCTTTGAGGGTTCTGTGTTAAATGGCGTTTCTGTCCCAGGTATCACAGCCTCTAAATTAAAGCGCAAAGGTCTGGATACATTCCTAACGTCGATGACCCAGGGCAAATCCTTACGCGGCAAACCCATGACTGACAAAGGCATGCTCAAAGTCGTCAAAAACATGGGCAAGCTCAGCAAAGAAGACATAACAGCTATTTACAGCTATCTGGCCAATACAAAGGCAGAAAAAACTGAATTGAACATTCAGCCCGTAGCTTATACCGAAGAGCCTGTTGTTGCTTCGACTGATAATGTCCTCACCAACACAAATGAAGAATTTTTCTCAAAATATTGCAGCTCGTGTCACGGCTCAGGCGGTAAAGAAGCGGCCAAGAAAGACTTCATCTGGAGCAATCTAAACACGCTGGCAAGTGACCCAACTTTGGTCACACCTGGCAAACCGGAAAAGTCAGATGTCTTCCTCTCAATTGTAGATGGTACAATGCCCAAACATGGCGAGCGTCCAACAAAAGAAGAAGTTGCTAGCCTAGCTCAGTGGATTAAAGACCTAAAACCTCAAGAGAAAAAAGCCAAACTTATCAAAGTTGGCTCTGACGGTGAAGAAGAAGAAGGTGACGCTAAGAAAGAACCTGTGGAACTAGATGATCGCCCATTCCTTGAGGAAGAAGCTATTCAAAAAGCTATCCTCAGTGATTTGGTAAACGTGTCTGAGTTTGACCGCAAAACAACGCGCTATATCAGCCTCACACATCTCTATAATGCAGCGCCTGCTAAAGCGACGAATGAACAAGTCAATGCAAGCCTGAACTATTACAGATTGGCTACCGCAAAGCTCATTAACTCGGTGTCTTACTCACCAAAACTACATAAACCAACAATCGTTGAAGGAACAAACGATACGGTTGTTCGCATAAACATTGCCGACCTAAACTGGGATGAGCATAAATGGGCAGAAGTTGAAAACCTATACCCTTACTCAGTTATTGGCATTAAAGGTGATGCGCTAAGTCAAATTCAACACATCACTCATACAAAAGCACCAATTGTAAAAGGTGACTGGTTCGCATTCACTGCAAGCAGAGCTCCGCTTTACAACAAGCTGCTACACTTACCAAACACCCTAACAGAGCTTGAAACACAAATCGGTATCGATGCCAATCGTAATATCGATAAAGGTGATGTCGTAAGAGCTGCCTTTACGCAAGGTCACTCAAACGTCTCAGATCACAACCGCCTGATTGAACGCCATGACCTGCCAACCGGTGGTTACTATTGGAAGTCATATGACTTTGGCGGTAGTGATGGCGAACGCTCTTTATTACAACATCCATTCGGCCCCGTTGGCGTGCGCAATTTACCTGACCATGCTGAACCATTTGTTCATGATGGCGGTGAAGTGTTCTTCTCTCTACCAAATGGCTTGCAAGCTTACTACCTGGCTGATGGTAAAGATAAGTTCATTCCATCAGGACCAACTGATGTGGTCCGCGATCACACACGCCCACCAGGACTTGGCGTCGAAGTGGTAAACGCTGCGTCATGTATGTCATGTCACGCCGATGGTATCGTCTTTAAAAGAGATGAACTACGAGCGTTTGCAGAAAAATCTTCAAGCTTCACTGTTAATCAAATGAAGTTCCTAAAAGAGCTTTATCCAGGCAAAGAAACTCTGCGTAAATATTACAAGAAGGACCAAAAAACGTTCACAGAAGCCCTCTTGCAGTTAGGCATCGGTCGCAGACTAGAAGATGGTCGCTTTGAAAACGTCTCGGTTTTAGTCGAAGGGGCTTATGCACCGCGAGAAATCATCGGTTATTTGGCTGATCAATATCAAGACGTATTGAACCAACAACGTGTGGCCGCTGAATTTGGTCAAACAATTGAACAATTCAACAGACGCATAGAAGCCATTCCAAGCAAATATAATGACGCCCTTCGCCAAGGCTTGCGCGTTAGAGATTTGCTGAACAATGGTCAAAAACTACAACGCTTACAATATGAGCAACTCTTCCCACAATTAGCGATTGGTTTGCTAGGCCTAGAATCGGCTTTCCACCCAGTAACTGAAGTTGCTCATAAAGACGGCAAAGACAAACACATCGAAAAAGTTAAAAAGGTTAAGTTCACACCGGTCACACTCACAGCGAAAGATCGCCATGAGAAAAAGACCAAGCGTCTAAACCTTGTTGTGAAAGTTGAGAAAAACCAATTCTACTTTGGCGAGCTGTTGAAATTCTCAGTTTCAACCAGCAAGACATGCGAATTAAACATCATCTACAAACAAGCAGATGGCTCAATCGTCACATTACCACCAACCCTGAGCGGAGAAGCTGTCCTTGGCAATCCGATCTTGAAAGCAGGTGAAGTTCGTCACTTACCTGTCTCAAGCAAAGTAAAATTACGCTTTGCAGAGCCTGCCGGTTCAGAAGAACTCTTTGTTCAATGCCGTGCTGGTGGTCTCGGAACTCATAAAGTTGATGAAAAGAAAATCGAACACATCAAAAAAGAGTTCACCCAAGAATACGCAACCCGTGGCCTGCGTATCGAAATTGACAAACATGCAGAACCGGAACGCGAAGTGCATGACGCAACTTCAATCAAGTTCCATGTTTCAGCAAAATAAAACTAGAAATCTAACTTAAACAATACGGAGAGAGAAAATGAAAAAACTATTTAGCATATTGGCTATATTCGGCCTATTATCATTCGGAGCAACCAGCGGAGCTTCAGCTGCTTGTTACGAATGGAAAAAAGTTTGTAAACCAATTTACAAAGTGAAAGTCTTTTGGGGCACATGTTATAATAAATATAATTACCCATTCCAGTGCAAGAAAAAGAAACGCGTGAAAATTGGTCATAAATGCAAAAACAAATGCGTCGCCTGGAAACCTCACAAAAAGATTTACAAATACAAGAAATACAAAAAGCATCACAAAGCATACTAAAACAAAAAACGCCGCCTCAAAATTTGAGGCGGCGTTTTTCAATTCTCATTCACACCTAGATATAAAAGAAACTGCTAAAAACAAACTTTTAAGAATAAGACCGGTTAATCAAGCGTGTGTACTGATACAAACCATCTTGAAACCCATCAATTTTCTCAAAACCAAAATTACGCGTAATTTTTAGTCCCTCTTTAGTTACAGGCCTGGCATATATATTAGCCTCCCTAAATTGAGGTTGTTGTAAAAATTGACTAACATAACGAACACCATTTGCAGCAAACCCTGGTGCAATATATCCCCAAACATAAATCCCAGCCGGCTCATCATCATAGTCGGCTAAATAGCAATCTGCAGGTAATGATCCATCATACTCACCATCCAACAAAGCTTCTAAGCCAAATGAATTAAGCATCTGCATGGCATAAAACCCAACAACCTCTCTATCTTTTTCAAATAAAAAAACGCCCTTTTTATTCAAGGAAATTAATTCCTGAATAAGGCCAATTCTATTTTCCTCAAGACAAAGAAAATCATCTAAGTAATCAAACAACCTCAAAGCATCATTTCTATCCTGTGCAAGACTTACTTTAATAAATCGGCGATTGCTTAAAGAAAGCAAGTCAAACTCATGTTTCGGCAGTGAATTATTTTCTCTCAAACTATTAAATTGCATAACAGTTCCAACCCCTTAGAGCTTGCATACATGATATTTTAGAGTAATGATGTATACCAATTAAATTTTTAACTGGATGTAGACAATTCTGCACAGGGGCGTTGCAATTTTCGAACACAGTAAAAAGTTACCGAATTTAAACAACGTATCCTGGGATGACATACGTATTTTTCTCGCATGTTCGAAAGAAACCAGTTTTCGCAAAGCAGCTGCTAAATTAAACACCAGCAGTTCCACTGTGGTGAGGCGAATTAATCACCTGGAAGAAACATTAAGCTTGCGGCTTTTCGACCGCTTACCTGAAGGGATCATCATCACAGATGAAGCCCTCGTCATAAAAGAAAGCGCAGAACTAATGGAAAAGTCTCTTGTAGACTTAATCCATAACCGCCCACAAAAAGATGAAGACCTAGAAGGAGAAGTTTGTATCTCAATCTCTGAAGGGCTTGGCATCTATTGGCTCATACCAAGGCTGGTCGATTTTCAAAAACGCTATCCAAATTTAGTTCTCAATGTAAAATGCGCCATGGAAAGCCATGATGTTTTAAGATTAGAATCCGATTTTGCTATACAATATAAAAAGCCTACAAATCCTGATCTGATCGTAACAAGATTAGCAAGCTTGCACGTCTATCCCTTTGCCTCAAATGACTACATCAAAACACATGGCAAACCAACATTTGACGAATTAGGCAACCATAAATTTGTTATTATGGAAACTGAAGGTATAAAAGAAGAAGAGATCTACGCACAATTATTGGGCTTGGATAGCTTCAAGGAACACATTGGTATCAGAACAAATAATAGCCCAGCTCTTTTTTATGCGATTGAAAGAGGCGCTGGCATCGGCGCTCTTCCCACCTATGCTCTAGCTTTAAATGCTCCTGTTATTCCGATTGATATGGGACTTCAAAACAGTCTCGACATTTGGTTGACCTATCACTCTGGTGTTAAAAAAACACCGCGAAAAGCAAAAACCATTGAGTGGATTAAATCCATCTTTAATCCAAAAATATATCCCTGGTTTGCAGACGAGTTCATCCACCCCTCAAAACTTGCTGACCTTCTGCCACCCGAGGCACAAATCAATAAAAACAAAAATTTTTTCACGGTAACCCCATTCGACCGTGAAAAAGTATAATCATCTCACCATCAAAGAAAGTCTCATGCAAACCGAAACTATAAAAACACCGTTCGGCCTAACAACCATAAAAAAAACAGGCCAAGTCTCATCTGAAAACCCATCAATACTCGTACTGCACGGTGGTCCAGGATATACGCATGACTACCTCGTTGAACCATTAAAAGCTTTAAGTTCAAACCATACTTTAATTTTTTACGATCAACCAACACTGACAACAACCAAAAACCATGCCGAAAATCTCTCACCCGAATTCGTCTGTAAGCACTTCAGATGGCTCTCACACCATCTGGCAAAAGACAAACCACTAAACATCATCGCTCATTCCTGGGGCTGTCTTCTATTTCTTGCCTCGCAAGCAGACCCATCCCTATCAAACGAACCATCATGTGAGTTTTCAAACTGCCTACTCCTCAACCCAACACCAGTCACTTCAAAAAAATATACTGCATGTTCCCAAAATTTAATTAAACGCATCTCTAAAATAGACAGATTAAAACTTTTATTCTGGGTGCTGACTAAAAAAGAAGGAAGCACAATAATGAAATCTCTGCTTCCCTATTATGTCATGGATCATGAAACACTTCCTCAAGAAGGAATAGACCTCGATACAAAAACTTATCTTACAATCGCCCAACAACTCAAAAAGTTTGACCATAGCCAGTCTCTTCCAAAACTATCAAATGTCAAACTCGTAACTGGTGATCATGACTTCATAACTCTTGAGCAAATAGACGATCTCACAAAAACATATCCAGACGTTCATACTATTGAGAATTCAGGTCACTTTCCTTTTTCGGAGCAACCAGCAGAGTTCAATAAAATCTTACAAAACACCTTTAATCTCAAAAGCGAACAACTATAAAAAAACGCCACTTCAAACTTTGAAGCGGCGTTCCAGTTTATCAGCAAACAAATCTATACGGAGCAATCTGTCACTGAAACTCAACTTGTTTTTATGAGAGACAACTTATTTTTCTTTGGCCAAAATAAAATCTCTCTTGCCATGCTGGTGAATAAGAATAAGGCAATCTTCAGGACCAACACAACGGTCACCATGGTTCTCAGTACCGGTTTGCTTTGAGTATGAACCCTGACTTAAAACAACTTCCTTACCATCTTTGCCTCTATGAGCCCATTTGCCCTGAATGGTCACACCATGGTAATCATGCGTATGGCGGTGATCTGGTGCAGCATGACCAGCTTTAATTTTAACAACCATGCCATAGTCACCACCATTGTTCCAATCACCCCACAGTAGAGCAAAAGAAATCCCCTTAGGACCTTGTTCAAATTTCAAATCATCAAATGAACGATGGTTATGATTATGAGCCATTTTGTCCATTTTTTCCATCTTCGTCATTTGGTCCTTTTTGGCCATTTTATCAGCCTTAACAACACTGACATTTACAAGCAAAAGACCAAACACTGCGCTTACCAGCGCAAAACCAATTTTAGTAAGTTTCAAAGTCATTATTTTCTCCTAAATTGATATATCCGGCTGTCTAAGTACCGTGATATTGATTGAGGAAAATTATATTTAATTCATTTTAGGAACAAAATAGTTGATTAATCACAAGATTTGTGAATAATTTTCACATATGAGCAATACAAACAACATCGACTTATTTGTACGTGTCGTAGAGGAAGGCAGCTTTTCAGCCGCCGCTCGCCAATTAGGGCAAACGCCCTCTTCCGTTTCAAAACAAATTTCCCAATTGGAAGAAGAATTAAATGCTCGCCTCTTTCATAGAACCACAAGAAAGCAAAGCTTAACCGAGGCAGGGGAAATCTATTTCCAACACGCAAGACAAATCGTAACGGATGTAAGAGAGGCCAAGCTAGCCGTCAGCAACCTAACTCAAGCGCCTTCTGGCTCTCTCTACATAACCGCAGAGCCAGATTTAGCACAAACTTACTTAGGCCCAATCCTACCTGAGTTTTTAGAAAAACACCCAGAGGTCAACATCCGCATTTCAATGAGTGCCGCAAGAATAGATATCTTAGAAAAAGGCATAGACCTGGCCATTCGAATGGGACACCTTGAAGATTCAAGTCTTATTGCCCGCAAAATAGCAATCAGCCAGTCGGTAATTTGCGCAAGCCCCACCTATCTAAAAACGAACGGCACTCCTAAGCACCCTGAAGATCTCGCCAACCACAATTGCCTCTCCTTCAGAACAACCCCAGGCAAAAAAGAATGGAGTTTTAAAAAGGAAGCTTCAGAAATTAACATCCCAATCAAAGGCAGAGTAAATGTCAGCAGTTTATTCTTTCTACGCCAACTTATTCTCGAACATATCGGCGTAGCCATGATACCGACCTGGATCATCAAAGACGAGTTGAAAAAGAAGCAACTCATCCCCCTACTAACTGATTATCCTCTCAACCCACCAAACACACCAATCACAGCCATCTTCGCCAACAACCGCCACCTAGCTCCCAAAGTCCGCGTGTTTATAGACTTCCTTAGTGAAAAACTAAAAGACGATTTCTAACGGCAAACCATCACCTCTTTAAATCGTCTTTAAAATGCTCTCCCCACTGCCACAAAGCATCATGAATAGGTTTAATCGATCTGCCCATTTCGGTTAGGGAATATTCCACTCGCGGCAGAACCTCAGCATAAACTTTCCTTTTCACTAACCCGTATTCTTCAAGGCTTCTCAAATTCTGCGTTAACACTTTTTGAGAAACTCCACCTAAAGATTTTTTTAATTCACCAAAACGTTTTGTACCAGAGAGCAAATCACGTACAATTAAAGGCCCCCAACGTGTACCAATAAGTAATAAAGCCGTTTCGACAGGGCAAGCTGGTAAATCTTTTTTCTTAATCATATCAATAGCTTTGCTATATTTTTCATTAGTTACCCAAAGGTACCTACTTTACTTTTAATACTAATATAACAAATAGTTCCTTAAAGGCAAATAAGTCAATCAAACTTTTTAAGGAAGAAACTAATGAAACAATTTATCCTCGTCTCTCTTGCAGCACTAATCCCATTCGCTGTCACACCTTCCCTGGCAACAGAAGCCCCAAATAAAATACAGGGGGAGGACACAATGAAAGAAAAAGTCAAACAACTATTAAAAAGCATCGAGACTGGAAATCAAAAACCGGTTTCATATATTAACCCACAAAAATACATACAGCATAATTTAAATGTTAAAGATGGTCTGGCAGGGTTCGGTGAAGTCCTTAGCCAATTGCCAAAAGGCAGCGCCAAAGTAAATACAGTAAGAACTTTCAGAGATGGAAATTATATTTTCACGCACACAGAATATAATTTTTTTGGGCCCAAAATAGGGTTTGATATTTTTCGTTTCGAAGATGGCCTCATTGTCGAGCATTGGGATAATTTACAGCAAACTGAAAACAAAACAGCATCCGGCCGCACTCAAATAGACGGGCCAACAATACCAACTGATTTAGACAAAACCCAAGAAAACAAAGCCCTTGTTAAAAATTTTATAGACGACATCCTTCTTAACGGAAAAGTCGATAAAATTACCACTTACATATCAACAAAAAAATATCACCAACATAATCCTAATGTCTCAGATGGACTAGACGCCCTTGGAAAAGCACTCGCTAAAATGGCAAAAGCCGGCACCCCAATGACATACCAGAAAAGCCATATCATCTTAGGAGAAGGAAATTTTGTTCTCTCCGTAGCTGAAGGAAAATTTCTTGGCAAACATGTTTCTTTTTATGATTTATTTCGCATAGAGAACGGAAAAATTGTCGAACATTGGGATACAATTGAAGAGATCACACCTAAAAACAAACAGCAAAACCAAAACGGTAAATTTGGATTTCAAAAATAATATCCATCCCATTTTAAAAAGATAAAACAAAAATAAGAAAGGCAGCATGTTAATATGACTGCCTTTTTACCGTTTATAAAAAACAATTAGATCAATTTCATTTGAAACTATTTTCCCAAAAGGATCGTATATATTAAAAGCGCAATCCATCAACCCAACAGGCCTTAAGGGAAATCCATGTCAGTGAAATTCTTTTTCTTTCTATTTTTAGCCGTTTTAATCGCTTTCATTACAATCGTGATGATCAACCCAACAGCTAAAACAAAAGCTATGAGCCTCGCCAGTCAGCTGATTGCAAAGAAAAACATAAGCGTTAAAAACAATATTTCCTACGGCCCCTTAAACCGCCAAAACCTCGATCATTACCAGCCCAAAACTGGCAGCACTCAAAAACCAATTCTTATTTTCTATTATGGCGGCGGCTGGAACAGCGGTGAGAAATCGATCTATCATTTTATTGGAGCAGAATTGGCTTCAAAGGGTTTTGATGTCATCATCCCTGATTACCGCCTGTTCCCTGAAGTGAAATTCCCAAAATTCATAAATGACGCAGCCCTGGCCTACAATTGGGTCTGGCAAAACTTAGCCAAAAAAGAAGAGCGCCCCATAATCCTCATCGGCCATTCCGCCGGTGCTCATATCGCATCCCTCATGGCTTATGATCAATCCTATCTCAACAAATTCAATAGTGCTGCAAACCCCAAATTCAAACCCGCTGGTTTTATCGGTTTTGCCGGCCCCTACGCTTTCAACCCCGTCACATGGCCAACAACAAAAGACATATTCTCAACCATAGAGAATGAAGATCTCGCCCGGCCAGTTGCCTTCGTCAATTCAAAAAGCCCAGCCTCACTTCTCTTTCATGGGGAAGAAGATACAGTCGTCAAAAAATGGAATATGGAAACACTCACCAAAGCTTTGAAAGACAACAAAATAAAAGTAGAACCCAACCTACTCCCTGGCATCTCACACATAGATATCATGCTAAACATCGGCCTACCGCTGAAACAACAAAATAACATTCTTGAAAAGATGGTGGAGTTTATAAAAATGGTCGAAGAAAAAAACTAAGTATCAAACCGTCTCCAGACGATATTTCAAAAACTCATGTCCTGCATAATCAACTGCCTTCACAAAAGACGCACCAAGTCTCTCCAACCCTCGTAAATTTTTTCGTGATGGAGGAAGAAGAAAAGTCACAAAAGGAATACGCTCATCAGCTTTTGCAAAGCCGAGTATTTTTTTCACGATGCAAGGGCCAAATCCAAACTTTTCAGATCTCAACACCACCCCTAAATCCCACTCATCACCTTCTTTTTGAAAACCTCCCCAACCAATATAAGAGCCATCAAGCAGAAAGGCCCAATGCCCCAATCCATCCCGCTCCCAACACGCCTCTTTAGCCGCTACAAAATCAGAAACGGCCTGTTTATCCCACAAGGAAGTTATTAGCGGCATATGTTCTGCAACACGAGGGTCAGACATATGAGAGAAAATTTCATCTCTCGGCACATCAGATAAACGGGCAAAGGTGATTTCTAACTTAGTTTCTTGCATCATAAAAAACACCTAACCTGAGACGTCATAAATCTCAAATCAAATTACATTGAACCAACACTAGTTGATAAATTTAATGTAAAAATAATTAACGATCGGTTTGACCAGATTTTTGTCGCTCACGATAAGCTGCCACTTTCGCCCGATTGCCACACATAGATGGACTGCACCACATCCGGCGATGCCCTTTAGTTCGGTCATAAAACCACAAGGTACAAGGCTCATTTTTGCATTCACGCGTTAACTCTAAATTACCCTCAGCAAGCAATTCAGCCATAGCACTAACAATGGGCACCAAAAGCTCTCTCGGCTCAGTCCAAAGGCGGCGCGCACCAAGTTCAATTTCTTCACCATTTTGACCAGGCTCGATAAAACGTTCAATTTTTTCAAGAGATAAAAGGTCGTTCAATTTCTCAATGTCAGAGAGCATTAAAGCACCACGCCCTTGATCCTTAATGCGAATAACAATGTCACGAAACCACTCGCGTATTTCGCGCGCTTCCCTCGCAACCTCATCAATTTGATTTAAAGACCACTTGCCCTCAAGCAAATCCCTTTCAGAAGGAGAGATCACTTCAACGACAATCAACCAATCTAAAAAGTCAGCACCTTTGCCAATCCACTCAATCGGCTCCCCCTTGGGAGCCGCGATTGTATTAATGAAATCAAGAGCCAATTGATCCCCCACAATAATGGGCGGAAAGTCAATTTCGGAGCTAAGCACAGTATTACAACATTCATTCGACATGAACAAACCGTAACCTCATTAACGCGATTTGACAAGTTAGATAATTTTATGTAACCTTTTAATGTATTTTTTAATAGTTACACTATGAATTTAGTAAAGAAGGAACTCTTGTTATGCAAAACTCAAACACATTGTGGTCCAATGTTACAAAAACAAGAGTGCCTCACGCCTCATTAAAGAATGAGCACCAAGCAAATATCGCCATCATAGGCGGAGGTTTTACAGGCCTATCAACAGCACTTCATCTATTAGATGGAGAGCAATCTGTGACTTTAATTGAAGCTGCAGAAATAGGATTTGGTGCATCAGGGCGCAATAGTGGCCAAGTCATCCCAACTATGAGCGGCACAGAACCAGACGTAATCATTAAAAAACACGGGGAAGCAGGTGTCCGCTTTGCCAAACTAATCGCTAGCAGCGCTCATTATCTATTTGATCTTGTGAAACGGGAAAACATCGCTTGCGAAGCTGAACAAAATGGCTGGTTCCAACCTGCCCACACATCTGGCAGATTAAGTTTATCAAGAAAACGAGTAGAATCCTGGTCAAAATTAGGCGGTAAAGTCAGCTTGCTCAATGCAAAAAGCTCAGCAGAACTAATCGGTTCTGATCAATGGCACGGAGGCTTACTCTGCCACTCAGGCGGCCACATCAACCCGCTAGCTCTGGTTCATGGCCTTGCAGAAAAGGTCACACAAAGAGGTTGTCAAATTTTTGAAAACACTCCCGCCCTTACCTTAAACAAAGTAAAATCAAAATGGCATATCAAAACAACCGAGGGCTTCATCGTTGCAGACAAAGTCCTGCTTGCAACAAATGCCTACACAGACCAATTTGAGCAAAATTTACATCCAAAACAATCTCGCTCCATCATCCCTGTCACCACCTATCAAATGGCAACAGAACCATTGGATAAAAACTTGAGAAAAACAATCTTGCCCCAAAATCACGCTGTTTCAGATACACGCGGAGACCTCCGCTTCTTTCGTTGGGACAAACGAAATCGCTTAATCACCGGCGGCGCCCTCATCTATCAAGCAAGTGCAGAAACACGGTTAAAAAAGATCATAGGTGAACGATTAAATCAAACATTCCACAAACTTGGCACTCCAAAGTTTGACTATATCTGGAGCGGGCGCATTGGCATGACGGCAGATCGCATCCCTCGTTTTTATAGCCCAGAACCAGGCCTCTGGAGTTGGACAGCCTGTAATGGTAGAGGTATCGCACTCTCTATCACTCTAGGAAACGTTTTCGCCAAAGCCTTAACAGGCACTCCAATTAATGAATTAGCAATTCCGATCACCCCCATTCGCCCTTATCCCCTTCATGCAATCGGAAAAGAAGTAGCTCCGAAATTATTGGCTTATTATCGCTGGCGCGATAATCGTGAAGTCGCTTAAACAAAAGGAAATCAAAGATGACCCTCCCTATCATCGAACGCAGAAAAATTGAAGCTGAATTACTAAAAAACATCTATGATGTTCTGAAAGAAAGCCATGGCAAAGACGTTGCCATCGAAACGATAGACACAGCTGTCTCAAAAGCTGCAGTTGACTTCGGTGATGAACACCGCAAAAAACTAGGACGCGATCCAAATTTACAAGATATGGCAAACATCTTACCCAATTGGACGGCAAATGACGCCTTAAAAATCGATTTATTGACGCAAGAGCCCGGTAAGCTCGACTTTAATGTAACCCACTGCGAATATGCAAAAATGTATCATAAAATGGGATTAGGAGAAATCGGGCACGTCCTTTCCTGCAATCGAGATGGCAAATTTTGCACCGGCTATAATCCCAAAATGAAATTTGAGAGAACTCAAACCATCATGCAAGGCGCCGACCATTGCGACTTTCGTTACACGATGGAAAACACCGAGGATGAAGCATCATGCAAACCTTAGATAAAAACACACTCATCAGTGAAGCCATTGCATGGCGCCATCACCTTCACTCAATTCCCGAACTTGCCTACAAAGAAGTACAATCATCTGACTTCATCGCACAAAAACTAACTGAATTCGGTTTAATGGTTCACCGCGGATTAGCTGGCACCGGCGTGGTCGGAACCTTAAAGCGCGGCACATCAAAACGCACCATTGGCCTAAGAGCAGATATGGACGCACTACCTATCACAGAAATCACAGGCCTTGATTACGCCTCTCGTCATGAAGGTGTTATGCACGCTTGTGGTCACGATGGTCATATGGCAATGCTACTGTCTGCAGCCCGTATGCTCGCAAATGATGAAAACATCGATGGGACTATTCATTTTATCTTCCAACCGGCAGAAGAAAATGAAGCCGGCGCCAAACGCATGATAGAAGATGGTCTTTTTAAAACCTTCCCTATGGACGCGGTCTTCGGCATACATAATTGGCCAGATTTACCTGTTGGCTCAGCTGGTGTAATAAGCGGCCCAGCTATGGCAGCCTTCGCTATTTTTGACATTGAAATAAAAGGAAAAGGCGCCCATGCCGCCATGCCACATAAGGGAGCTGATCCCGTAACCACCGCTTTTCAAATTGGCAACGCCCTACAAACAATTGTTTCAAGAAACATCTCCCCCCTTTCCTCTGCTGTCGTCTCCATAACCAGCATCAATGGCGGCAATACATATAATGTCATCCCAAAAAACTGCAAACTCTCAGGCACTGCCCGTTGGTTTGAGCCGGACGTTGGAGACAAAATCGAAACAAACTTAAAAAACATCACGACATCAATCGCCATCGGACTTGGCTGTGAAGCGAGTATCGACTATCAACGCCGCTATCCCGCCACTATCAATTCAACAAAAGAAACAAACTTTGCTAAAGACATAATTAAAAAATTAAATCCTAAAATTGAACTTGCTGAAGATTTAAAACCAAGTATGGCCGCTGAAGATTTCGCTTTCATGTTAGAGCAATGTCCTGGCGCTTACATCTGGCTTGGCGCTGAACGTCCCGGTAAGAACCCAGGTCTCCACGCCCCAGATTTTAATTTCAACGATGACATCATACCAACAGGTGTCGAGCTATGGCACAACCTAGCACTCACCCACTTAGAATCTGTATAAACTCACCTTCTAAACAATCAGACCAAATCCAAAAAGCCGCAAATGTTTTCTTTAAACATTTGCGGCTTTTTATTGAACATACCACAGCAGTCATTCCGTTAATTCACCGTAACACCTAATCAAATCCGTCTCTTCACAGTCTCGTGATGAAATTGTTACCTCAAAACACACGTAACCTTTGTTATTAACATTGACGAGTTACATAATAAATGACACCATTAATATACGATTTTAATGGTTACATATTTTGACGCTAAATTTAGTATCAAAATAATCGAACAAAAACGAACGGCTCATCGTTCACTAACAAAGGAAAGTCTATAAAAATGGATGCTATCGTACGTAACTCAGCCAAAACTGGCTTAAACTTCACGCAATTTGAAAGCGGCTCTCTAAAAAGCTGGATTGAAAATTCAGTTGAAATTCCTGGTCTTGGTAAAGTTCCTGGTAAATTGTTCTTAAAAGAACAAATGGGTTTGACCTCCGCTGAAATTTCAATCAATGCTCTTCCAGCAGGCGAAGGCATGCCGTTCCACCATACACACAAACAAAATGAAGAAATCTACATCTTCCTAAATGGCACAGGCCAAGTTCAAATCGACGATGAAGTACTAGAAGTTAAAGAAGGCACCATTTTAAAAATCGCTCCAAATGGCGTTCGTACATGGCGCAATAATGGCTCAGAAATGCTTGTTTATCTCGTCCTGCAAATGAAAGACAATTCTCTTGTTCAATGGGGTCTTGAAGACGCTGACGTGCCAGAAAAAGAAGTTGCATGGCCTAAATAAATCATCAGCTTTATGATGTAGTCAGTTATAAAAACTTCTTAAAGGGAAAATAAAGACCTTAGATTTTATTTTCCCTTTTTATTTAGGAAAAAATCGTTTTTTATATATTTTCTTTCCAATTTTTTCGAATAAGTTGAAAAATAATATAACCACCAGCAATGGTACCAACAGGAAACAAAAATAACCAAGGTACAGAAAGAAAAACAGATAATACACGGGCCCAGGTTTTATGGCTTTTAAGCCCCTGCATCGCTAAATAATAAAACAAGGCACAGACAAAACATATGCCCGAAATAAAAGCTATCCCCTCATAGTCAAAATCTAGTCCATGATTTGCAATCATAGCTACTGATACCAACAAAGGAACAATCAGTAAGATAAATAAAATAGACTTAAAGATGTTGCTAACCTTTGTGAAAAAGCTAAAAATTTTATTATTTTTTAATGAAGGGTTTGTTTCTTGAGAAACCATATTCGATACCTTTTTATAATTTTTAGACTAGGGCTAACAAAGAACCAATTCCTTCGTTTAGCAATGAAGATCTCCCCTAACAATCAGATGCCAAAGTTGGGTGTGCATGCCATTCTATTTTTAAAGACTTATCCAATTTGATAAATAAGCCTTAACCGAGACTTTTTTGAAAGAACAACGATTTCTTAGAAAAGAAGGAAATAATTCGAATTTAGGTTAAAGTATTAGGAAGAAAGTGGTGCCCGGAGGCGGATTCGAACCACCGACACGCGGATTTTCAGTCCGCTGCTCTACCAACTGAGCTATCCGGGCATACCATGCAAGGAGGATAGGCAATTCCCTGCAAACAATATGAGCACAATTTAAACCAAACCACTTTAGCTTCGTACCAAAAGGTTCGTAAATAAAAACACTCAAACATCAACTGTTAGAACCATAAAGAACAACAGGATGAACGGCTTTATAGAGGCAATTGATCCCCCTGTCCAGCCCTCCTTTGCTGAAACTCAAAGGATTTTTGTTATTTTTTTAAAATGCTTGCAAAACTTAACTCTAAGCCTCGAAATCTGTCTCAGAAAACTCATATGTCGACGTGCAAAACTCACAGGTCACCGAGATTTTCCCAGTCATTTCAATCATCTTTCCACGTTCATCAGAAGAAAAATGCGAAAGCATGTTCTGCACCTTGTCTCGAGAACAAGAACATTCAGCTCTAACAGGCACTTTATCAAAAATCCGAACACCTTCTTCATGATAAAGTCGCAACAAAAGCCGCTCAGGGGCTAATTCCGGATCAAGCAACTCATGCGCTTCAACGGTTGAACCAAGCATCCGGGCCCGGTTCCAGTCTTCTTCAAAGTTCTCAAAAGGCTCATCAGTATCATAATCACGACCACCTTCACGGGTCAAATATTGCACAAGCAAGCCGCCAGCCCGCCAGTGCCAATGCTTTCCATCATCTCCAGCATCAGCATTATAATGTTTCGCAACATTTAAGCGCACCAAACTAGGAATTTGTTCAGATTGCATAAAATAATCTTCAGCAACAGTGCCAAGAAAATCTCGCTCTATAGCAACGATCCCCTGGTAACGCTCCATATCAGCACCTTGGTCAACAGTAAGGGCCAAATACCCCCGCCCTAACCAACTACCAATTTCATGCTCAACGCCGTCCGCCTCTAGTTCCGCAACGGCGGCCTTATTATAGCTAGCATACGCACGCAATTTTCCCGGTGTGGTGTAATCAACGACAAGCATACTGATAGGACCATCGGTTTTGGTCTGTAAAATCAGTTTGCCATCAAATTTAAGCGAAGCCCCGATAAGACAAGTAAGCGCAATAGCTTCTCCTAAATAAGTAGCAACACCATCAGGATAATCATGCCCAGACAAAATCTTATCAACCGCATTTCCAAGTCGAACCAAACGGCCACGCGCTCCCGCTTCATCAGCTTGAAACGGCAATACAACATCGTCCTTGATGTCACTATCTAAAAAGATGTATCCATCATCAGAAACTGTTGAATGCGAAGTTCCAATATCATCATCAGAACCATGTTCTTCATCGCTCATGAAATTTTCCTAATTAAAATTTGATCTAAAAAAATCTGACCTAAAATATAAAGAGTAAATCTGGTAACAGGTATATTAGATATTAATCCTGAGAGTTACCTATTACCCCTATATAGCGCCCAAACTCCAGGCAACTATCGCCTTTTGAGCATGCAACCGGTTTTCAGCTTCATCAAACACAACAGATTGCGGTCCATCAAGAACTTCAGCTGTCACCTCACGCCCACGATAAGCCGGCAAACAGTGCATGAACAGCGCGTCTTTAGAGGCAAGTTTCATCATCTCAGTATTAACTTGATAAGGCGCAAAAACTCTTTTTCGCACTTCCTCATCTTCATCCCCCATAGAAACCCAGGTATCCGTCATAATCAGATCAGCATCAAGAAATGCATCATCTAACTTTTCGACAAAATGAATAGAGTTTTTCTTTGCCTTTTGGTCAGCCTTCACAGCATCTTCCATCGCTTTTGTTGGCCCATATTCCTTAGGTGCCGCAATATAAAGAGAAAAGCCAAGCTTCGTTGCAGCATGCACAGCCGAGAGCGCCACATTATTGCAATCACCAATCCAAGCCACCTTAGCCCCTTCAATCGAACCACGTTTTTCAACAAAGGTCAGAATATCAGCCATGATTTGGCAAGGATGTGAGTGGTCAGTTAAACCATTAATCACAGGCACGTCCGCAAATTCAGCTAAATCCAGTAATTTTTGATGAGCGTCAGTTCTAAGCATAATCGCATCAACATAACGAGACATAACCCGGGCTGTATCCGCAATGGATTCGCCGCGCCCCAGTTGCAAATCATTTGAGCTTAAAGTGATGCAAGAACCACCAAGATCGCGCATCGCCACATCAAAAGAAAGTCGTGTGCGCGTTGAAGGTTTTTCAAAAATAGAAGCCAACACTTGCCCCTCACATAATTTAGGAGCTTTGTGTCTTAATTCTTTAAACTCTGTTTTCATAGCTAAAGCTGAAGACAATATATGAGAGATTGTCTCACTACTTAAACTATCAAGATCTATAAAATGCCGGTATGCCATAGGCGCTTTCCTTTGGCTTAAATTCGTTTCCATCAAATAAAATAATAAATTCTAAAAAAGCAAATCAGCTGCTTCTCCAGATCAAATAAATTAAACGTCTCTGTTCTATGAAGTTGTCTTTCCAATTTCTTTGGAAAGCCTAGATGCGGCTCGTTCAAGTGCAGTAATAGCCTGATCAAACTCTTTTGCTGTCGCAATCAATGGAGGTAATATACGAACAACATTATCTCCCGCCGGAACACAAAGAAGCTTTTCATCAAAACAGGCAGCAACAACATCTTGCGGCGGAACTTTTGCGTGCAAACCAAGCAAAAGACCTTCACCGCGTACCATATCAAAAACTTCAGGAAATTGATCCGTAACCGAGGCTAGCTTTTGTTTCAAAATCAAGCCTTTTTCTCTAATTTCTTCAAGAAAACCTGGTTCAAGAACAACATCCAACACAGCATTGGCAGCCGCCATAGCAAGGGGGTTTCCACCAAAAGTAGAGCCATGAGAACCAGCAATCATGGCACGAGCCACTTCATCTTTCGCCAAACAAGCTCCGACAGGGAAACCGCCGCCAAGTCCTTTGGCTGTAGTTAAAATATCTGGCTCAACCCCATATTGTTGATAAGAATAAAGTGCGCCTGTTCGCCCTACACCGGTTTGAACCTCATCAAATATCAGCACAAGATCATGTTTCTCACAAAGAGAACGTAACTCTTTCAAAAATTCAACATCAGTACTGTTTATCCCACCTTCACCCTGGATAGGCTCAATCATAAGCGCTGCAGTTTCCTCAGAAATCACATCTCTTAAAGCCTCAACATCACCCAGTGGCACTTGGTCAAATCCATCAACCTTGGGTCCAAAACCTTCTAAATGTTTTGCTTGTCCACCAGCTGCGATCATAGCAAGTGTCCGTCCATGAAACCCACCAGCAAAAGTAATAATACGATAACATTCCGGCTTATTCTTAGAAGATTGATATTTCCGAGCCATTTTCACAGCGCATTCATTGGCCTCTGCTCCGGAATTAGCAAAAAATACTTTATCAGCAAATGTATGTTCGCAAAGCCGTTCCGCCAATCGTTCCTGGCCATCAATCTTATAAAGGTTAGAGACGTGCATTAACCTGGCAGCTTGATTTTGAATGGCCTCAACCAACAAAGGGTGCCCATGCCCAAGAGAGTTAACGGCAATACCTGCGCCAAAATCTAAATATCGATCACCGTTGGTCGCAACTAACTCACATCCATCACCGTGATCAAAAGTAATATTGGTCCGCGCATAAGTCGGTAAAATTTTATCCGTCATTTTCCTGGAAAGCCTATAAATAAATAAAGCTGCCAAAAGGCAGCCTAAACTATAAGTTATATTAGCGTTTAGCCCCCCTTTCTGTCAAACATTTGCAACAACGAATGCTTTAGAAAGCAAACAAAGTGAACAATAGCCCCTCTTAAAGAAGATGAATGCAAAGCTAAGAACCATGAAGACACCCCCTTTTTGAGGGCAAAACACTCCAACACAACCATCAAGGGAAATACGCACAGCTCATTTTAAAATATAAACACCCCATATAAGAACAACTTGTGCATAGGGAGTGAAGAAATAGGGGATAATAAAAAAAGACCGAAAGAAGTTATTCAATAAAAATAAGGATATATGTGTTTTTAGCCATTTTTTAATTTACACGTGCCCAAAACGTAACACTAAAAATTTGGACTGTTGAAAAGCATAAAATCATTCCCTCCTACTCTTGCAGATAACAACTCGATCAGTGTAACTTTACAACATCCTTAATTGACGCGTTTCTTGAATAGTCATTTGTATTTTCAGTAATTTGCTATCTTTGTCATAGGTGAAAGTTGATCAGGTAATTTTTCTTTAGTCTGAGCAGCCCCACCTAAAGGTTCTGTAATTTTCCAGTTTTTAGTCGTGTAATCAAATAACTCAAGGCATCTTATTCGTTAAATTTATGCCTGCTTATTTGATATTTTAATTCAGTGTTGAGGCGGTGCTCATGCTGAAAATGAAACTGTTTAGACAATCGAAAATTGAAGATTTCTGACATAAGAACAGTCTGAAATTATTTGGCTTAAATTTTGAGGAGGCACTCATGTCCTGGACCGACGAACGGGTTGAAGTATTAACGAAATTATGGGCAGAAGGTTTAAGCGCAAGCCAGATTGCTGGTCGTCTGGGCGGAGTAACGCGCAACGCAGTAATTGGCAAAGTACACAGATTAGGGCTCTCAGGCCGAGCCACAACATCAAGAGCCAAGCCAGCCAGAGCAAGAAAACATAAAGCAGCACGACAAACCAATTCACCACGGCTCGGGTTGTTTTCAAATAGCAACACGGCCTTGCGCACCATCAGCACACCATCAGATGCTCCAAAAGAAGAGCCCTTCCGCTCTCAATTTGTAGAGCTAGAAATACCTGAAGAAGAGCGGGTTGACTTAGTTGATTTAAAAGAATGTCAATGTCGTTGGCCAATTGGTGATCCACAAGATGGCAACTTCCATTTTTGTGGTAAGAAAAAAACCGAAGGAACACCTTATTGTGAGTATCACTCTGAAATAGCGTTTCAACCGCTTTCGCGCCAAAGCGCAAAAGCAAAAGCTCAAACAGTTGCTGCTACAAAAGCCAGACTTGCAGCAAATAAATAATTAAAAGCCTTGCTTTTTAAAGAGGAGCTTTGACCTATTTAACAAACAAAAAGCCGTCACTAAAAAATGACGGCTTTTTATTTTATTCAAATTTCAAAAATTTTTAAAATGATGTTTCTGTTACTTTAATAACCGCTGGACCAAGAATAACAGCAAAGAGCACAGGTAAGAAAAACACAATCATCGGCACTGTCAATTTAGGCGGTAACGCTGCAGCTTTTTTCTCAGCTTCATTCATCCGCTCATCTCTAAATTCTTCCGCCATGGCTCTAAGAGACGTTCCCAAAGGCGTACCATATTTCTCTGCCTGGATTAAGCTTGTAACAACAGCTCTGACACCAGGCAAACCAGTACGTAAACCTAAATTTTCAAAAGCTTGCCTACGGTTTTGTAAGTAAGACATTTCAGCAGTTGTTAGTGTCAATTCTTCCGCCAATTCAGCTGATTGATTACCAATTTCAATAGCAACTTTTCGAAAAGCTGCCTCGATAGACATTCCAGCCTGAACACAAATCAATAACAAATCAAGCGCATCAGGAAACGCTTGACGAATAGAAGCTTGTCGTTTTTGAATTAAATTCGTTATGAAAATATTAGGTAGATAGAAACCTACATACCCACCAGCCATGATCGCACAATATTTTAACATGCCTTGAAGGCCAAAATCATTCACGAAATTCAAATAGAACCCAGTTAGAACCAAACCCGCTACAGGAAGCAAGCACCGTGCTGCTAAAAATGTCATTAGTGGAGCAGGACCTCGCAGCCCAGCCATTTTCATTTTTAAAGCAAGGTCTTCAGTTTCCAGTGCTTTACGCAAATTAAACATCTTAACAATGCGCTCAATACCCGTCTTATTCTCGTGACGAATATTACCTTTGCTTACGCTTTCAGCTGCCATTTCTTGCAAACGTTGAATCTTGAGTTTCTCACGTTCATCAGAAACATATTTCATTCGAGAGTTCAATTTGTCATTTGCAAACAAAGGCATCGTCAAAGTTAAAACGGTTGCAAACGTAGCAACTGCTGTTAACACAATCAGAATGAATTGCGGATTCATAGCTTGCTGAATTAAGTCATACATTACAAAACACCTAAACTAATAACGTGAAACAAAGTGTAACCAGTTCTAAATTTTAAAGTTAATCATCCATCTCATAACAAGCACTCCCGTCAACATCACAAGCGCACTGCCAATAAGAATCATATGTCCAGTTGGATGAGTAAAGAGTAAAGACATATAATCCGGACTAGTGAAAGTAACAGCTGCCATTACAACTAAGGGAAGTGCTCCGATAATCCCTGCAGAAGCCTTAGCTTCCATACTAACAGCCTGAACCTTGGATCTAAGTTTATGGCGATCTCTTAAAACATTAGAAAGGTTCATGAGCGCTTCAGAAATATTACCACCTACAGAAAGCTGAATGGTCACAACAATACAAAAGAAATTAACCTCTTGAAGCGGCACTCTCTCAAAAAGCTTCTGCATAGCCTGTTCTACGGGCACACCAATTTTTTGCTGTTCAACAACATTTAAAAATTCACTACGAACCGGTTCACCAACTTCAGTCGTGATAATTTGCATACAATCATTAAACGGCAAGCCTGCCTTTACACCGCGTACAATGATATCAATCGCATTTACAAATTCAGACATAAATGCTTTTTGGCGTTTTTTGGTTAGAAAACTAAGCACATATCTTGGCAGTCCAACACCTCCAACAAATATACCAAGTGGAGCAAGATAAATTGGAGCACCAACGATCACAAGAACAAAGGCCATAGATAAGCCGGCAATTGCTGAAAAAATATAAAACGATTTAACAGTCACCCCTTCCAGACCAGCACGTTGCAAACGCAAACGAATTGTTGCTTTTTCACGCTTTTTATTTTTTTCTTCAATCTCTTTCATCGTATCAGAAACTTGTTGGCGGCGACGTGCTTCCACATGCCCTTCACGGCTATCTATTTTCTTGAGCCCACCACCAGCTAATTCTTTTTTACGCTTCTCAACCTTATTTGCACCAGACAAATAAGGATCCAAAATTATATAAATTATAACTCCAACGGAGAGAGCACCCATGCCCATAGCTGCATATATAAGAATTTCATTATCAAACATTGGCTTCCCCTAATGGATTACCTTGCTCATCAGATACTTCAGAATTTGCCAAAACTTCCGTTAATCGGCGATGTTCACCAAAATATTGAGCACGTTCATAAAACTTAGGACGGGTAATACCTGTGGAGCGATGACGCCCAACAAGTTTTCCATTGTCATCTTCACCCATAATGTCAAAAACAAAAATATCCTGCAAAGTTGGCACTTCACCTTCCATGCCAATAACTTCAGTTATACGTGTAATTTTACGCGATCCATCTCTAAGACGTGAAGCTTGAACAATCACATCAACAGACCCAACAATCATCTCACGAATAGTTTTAGCTGGGAGTGTAAAACCACCCATCAAGATCATACTTTCTAGACGGCTAATTGCTTCTCTCGGACTGTTAGAGTGTAACGTTCCCATTGAGCCATCGTGCCCTGTATTCATAGCTTGTAATAAATCAAAAGCTTCAGGCCCACGAACCTCACCCACAATGATTCTATCTGGGCGCATACGCAAACAGTTCTTCACCAAATCACGCATAGTGATCTCTCCCTCACCTTCAAGGTTAGGAGGGCGTGTTTCTAATCGAACAACATGTGGTTGCTGCAGTTGAAGTTCCGCACTATCTTCACATGTAATGACACGCTCATCTTTATCAGCATAAGCAGTCATACAGTTCAAAAGCGTCGTCTTACCAGAACCCGTACCACCAGATATAACAATATTACAGCGACATTTTCCAATAATTTCAAGAACTTGCTTGCCTTCCGGAGAGATGGCTTTAAACTCCATTAATTGCTGAAGGGTTAAACGGTCTTTCTTAAATTTCCGAATAGTCATAGTCGGACCTTCAAGAGCAAGCGGAGGAACAATAACGTTCACACGAGACCCGTCTGGCAAGCGCGCATCACAAATGGGGCTGGTTTCATCAACCCGGCGACCAACCTGACTAACAATCCGCTGACAGATATTTAGAAGCTGCATGTTATCGGTAAAACGCACAGCAGTATGCTGAACCTTACCATCAACTTCAATGAAGGTATCATGCGCTCCATTGATCATAATATCTGCGATATCATCACGCGCTAACAATGGCTCCAAAGGACCATAACCAAGCACATCATTACAAATATCCTCAATCAATTCCTCTTGTTCCGAAATCGGCATAATGACATTCTGGATAGCCAGAATTTCACCAACAATATCGCGGATTTCTTCACGAGCAGCATCATTATTCAAATTAGCTAACTGAGTTAGGTCAATCGTATCAATGAGAGCATTAAAAACGGTTGTTTTAACATCATAATAATTTTCAGAGCGCCTGACTTCAGTTTCGACAACTGGTTCAGGTTCAATTTTGGCTTGCTGTTTTGGTTTTAATTCTACGGAAGGAGCAACTTCAACTTGCTTTGTTGCAATATCAACCTGTGGCCGTTTAGGGGCGTGCCCCTGTCCAGCCTGGTCACCCTGACCAACTTGTCCATTCCCATTAGAACCGCGTTTACCAAACATAACAACTCTTCCCTACTTCATACCAATTCGGCTTAGAATTGGTTTTAAAATCGATTTTTCTTCCTGCTGCGGTGGTTTTACATTTGCCAATAAATAGGCAAATTCCAAAATCTGATTTGCAGTTTTAGATTTTTGAGCAAATTCACCAATCATCTGCCCATTATTCGCCGCTGTTCCAAAAACTTCAGCATCATAATCAATAACAACGGAAGGTTTCAGTTCAACAATTTGAGAAAAGTCAGCAACTGAAATTTCAGGTTTCTTAGGCATGCCCACTAAATTTAAAATTAAACGAGGAGAAATATCAGTCTGTCTGTTAGCCTTTAAATAATCGAGAATATTCTTTGTATTTCTCAAATTGGCCAAATCTGGTGTTGCAGTGATGATGATTTCATCAGATTGCATAAGCAAATATTTAGACCAAGACGTCCAAGCATGGGGTAAGTCTAAAACCGAATAAGGAATGTTTTTTCGAAGAACATCAAGAACAAGATCACAAGGTTCGCGCTCCACATCATATTCTTGATCCAAATTCCCAGCGGAAGCAAATAGACTTAATCGATCCGAACATTTAGATAAAAGGCGGTCAAGCATAACATCATCAAGTCGTTCTGGTTGGAACAATGCTTCAGCAATTCCCTGAGATGGATCTTGATTAAAGTCTAGCCCAGCAGTACCAAAAGGTAGATCAAAATCAGAAATTACAACATCAGTGCGAGTAATCTCAGATAAAGCCCAGGCAACATTATGGCTCAAGACACTCGAACCAACACCACCCTTTGCACCAACAAAGGCAACAACTTGCCCAAGAGGTTCAGCATCTGGGTCAGAATACAAATTAGAAATAGAACTGATGATTTGCAAAGGTTCCGCCGGAGCTACCAAATACTCACTAACCCCTCGTTCAACCAATGCCCGATATAAAATCACATCATTTACATGACCAACAATAATCACTTTTGTACCAGCGTCACAAACGTCAGCAAGCTGATCAAGTTGCATCAATAATTTTTCACGATTAGCTTTACTCTCCAAAATAATTAAATTTGGAGTAGGTCCATCACGATAAGTTTCTAAGGCAGCGCTAACACCCCCCATCTGCATAGACAAATGAGCCTTTTCCATCCGTCTGTCATTGCTTGCATTTTGCATTGCATCTACAAACTTTTGTTCCTCACAGAATGCCTGAATTGAAATTCTAGGCACAGGACGCGCTTTACGATTGGCCTCAACCATATCAGGAGCATTATGCTCATCAGAAGTTTCCTGAAGATTTTCATCCTGAGAATAGGCTGTATCACTCATTTCCAATTTCCCTAAAGTCAAATATAAAATTAATTATTTACTACTCTTGGTATCAACACGTTCATCTCGCGAACGCGTCGCAGAACTAACTTCACCCTTAATAAACTTATCCCAAATCGTATCTCTACGACGAGAATCCCTAGGACTCCAACCACGTGGTCCTTGTAGGTCACGAGGGTTTGCGACCATAGCTGCTAAGTTTCTTTGTCGCGCACATCCCCAATCAGGTGAGTTACGGTTATTTTCACTCTCATTAAAATTCTCATTCCATTGGCCACATTCAGGGCCATGAGCAACATAACGTTTGTAAGATAAATGAATAACGGGATACCGATCGCCACGTCCCGAATATCGTGTCACCGCTACAACTTCAGGACCGATTGACAAATTTTCTAACTGGCGTTGAATGTCCTTTAAAACTTTCCGCACTGCATATTGATGCCGTGAATTCGAAGGCAAAGTAACCTTAATATCTCCAACACCACCCTCACGATAGTAGTGAAGAAATGTCCTCACCTCGTTTAACTTAGCTGGTGTAAGCTTTTCATCATGCCGGCGTACAGGAACTGAAATAGCCAGTTTATCTTTTCCAACTTTAATGGGGTGGTCAGCAGTTGGATCTCCAAAAAAAGAACCTGCATAATGATCTTTTCTCACTCGGTGATCAAAACCATGCTTACATGCCGAACTAAAAAGTCCCACAGCACCTACAAGCAAAACTGCTACGCTAGTTTGAAGCAATTGTTTATCCATAATTTTAAAAATCATTGTACTAACCCTTCAAACTTTAATTACTCAACAATAAACCCAAGACCACCATCATCATGACGTGACTTACGTCCCCATGAACGACGCACTTTCTTCCGTCTAGGCTCAGCCTTAAACACATCCTTCAAACTCCATTGAGTTTCAACAACTTCCGGCTCCCGGCGGCGAACAGGCCGCTTATGACGGTCATAAGTATTTAAATGTCCCTTAAAGAAAGCTTTACGGTCTGAAGGGGTTCCAAGTCCCTGATCAGGTCTTGTCAATTTATTCAGTGAAGTACTGCGAACAATGTATGGTGTCACAATGATAACCAATTCACTTTCGTCACGTAGAAATTCACGACTTCTAAATAGAGAGCCAAGAACAGGAAGGCGTTTTAATCCAGGCACATCCTGTATATTATGTTTCGTGGCATCAGAAATCAGTCCAGCAATCACAATTGATCCACCAGAACCAAGTTCAACAGTCGTTGAAGCACGGCGCACTTCAATCGCAGGAATTGTGATCGAACTAAGAGTAATTGCACCCTTATCAGAAATATCACTAACTTCTGTCGCAATTTTTAAATTGATAAGTTTTTCATCCATAACAACTGGTGTGAAAGCCAAAGCAACACCAAAAGGTTTAAAGTCAATCTTAATACCATCAGTATCGTTGGAAACAGGTATGGGGAATTCTCCACCGGCCAAAAAATTAGCCGTTTCACCTGAAACAGATGTAAGATTAGGCTCCGCTAAAGTTCGAAGAACTCCATTTTCTTCAAGAGCTCGAATAGCAGCACCAACACCATTCCCGTTTTTACTAAATTGGAGTTGAGACTTAAGACCAATGTCAGAAGCTGGAAAAGCAGCCAACCCTAACACCCTGGCTCCAGACTCTAAAACTGTCGAACTATTAGGTACGGCAAGGTCAGTTAAATTCGCAAAACTAATGCCATTCCCTGATGTAAAGGCTTCAACGTTCACACCAAGGCGTTTCGCAACTGTGCGCTTAATTTCAACAACCTTTACTTGAAGATTTACCTGTTCATTACCGCTTGAAGAAAGTAAATTAATCACCTCCTCCTTCGACTTAACAAAACGAGCTGCTATATCAGCCGCTTTAGTTGCATCTGAAGGCGTGCGAACAGAGCCTGTTAAAACGATATGCTCATTCACCATATCAACTTTGATATTACTATCTCGTAAAATCCGTTTAAACATACCCGAAAGGGCTGACATGTCCCGTGAAATAGAAATCTCAACAGTTAGAATTCTATTACCATCTTTATCAAAGAAAAAAGCATTTCCTTCTCCAACCTTTTTGCCAATCAAATAAGCCCGGCGAGAACTATGCAAAACAGCATCAATAAATGCAGGATTAGAGACCAAAACATCTCGAACATCTCTTGGTAATTCAACCACCAAAGATTTATTCAAACCAATTTTCACATGGCGGGTTTCCCCACCTCTTGCAACACGTTCCACTTTAAGTAAAGAACGGTGTTCATTGCGGAAACTGTCAGAACCATTCTCAGCCATCCCCATAGCTGAATGAGCAATGATCCCAGCGGCAAATGCAAATAAAGCAAATACATATTTGCTAAATTTTGCCTGATTTAATTCTATTATTCCCATCACAAAACACCACCTTTAAACTAAAACTAAAAAACTAAGCACCAATTCAATTCCCCCAAATTGGTGACCTAAAATTCACATGCCAAAAGCCCGAACCTTCTGACCAAACTTAAACAATCTAACTGAGCCTCGATTGTCACCGCGTAAATTAGTCACGCGATCATCAGCGCCCTGAGTTCTTTTTGAAAGACTACGGAGAGACAAAGACACATCCCCCATTTTATTCGCAAGCATCAAAATTTCTGCTTGGCCAGGAGTCAACTCTAATGTAGCTGTCCTGCCTGATGCTGTTTGCTTTCCCTTAGGTGGGTCAATTGTTTGTCCTATGGCAAGAACCCGCACATTTGAAAGAACAGTATTGGAAACAAACTTGCTGCCCCGACCTTCACCCGTAATCTGCCGCGATAAAATTACATCCACATGATCATCCGGCAAAATAAAACCACCAGCTGCGGTTTCTTCTTTAATTTTGGTTGAAACAGCTCTCATGCCACTAGTCAAAAGGGCCGCCATAACACCGCCTGTCCCATGTTTAATAAATTTCCGCGGATTGATTGCTTCGCCTTTGACAAACGACGCCCGAGCAATTGCCTTATCATAGTCAGCTTTTGCGTTCATATAAGATGCTTGATCAATCAATTTCGAATTCAATGCATCTTTAGGCCACCTCTGCCATCTAAAATGACCAGACGATACCATATCCCCAAGCTTTATTGATCTCGCCGCCACCAAGACATGGGTCGTATTCATAAATTCTTTTTGAACCACCTTCTCAGTTTTAGGCTGAGCCACAATATTCTTGGCAAGGAGTGCCGCACCAACCGCAGCAACAAATGCAATTCCCAAAACAAGTACGCGAGATTTATTCATAACTAACAAAGGTCCTTAAGCCCTAAATACAAAAACTTCACTAAACTTAAGGGGAGAATGGTCAATAGGAGGTTAATAAGTGTCACTTTTTGAAAATTTAAACTCAAAAGACTGATCACATATTCGTAATGACTTAAAAAACAACGAAATTTAAAAACAAAAAAAACGCCCCAGAATTGGCGCGTTTTAAAAAAATAAAAATTGTAATGTTATTAAAAAAGCCCCAGCCAATGAGAATATGGGTAAATACTCAAGCCGGATAACCCGATCGCGATCCCATAAGGAACAGCAGCAGTACCTGTCTGATAATTAACCAACCATCGTTGATTGGCAAGAAAGCTCGGTAAAGGAGTTTTATGAACCTTCAATATTACAAGGGAAAGTAATCCGCCATAAATGGCAACAAATAAAAGAAACATTCCAGTATATTCTGGCCCAAGCCATAAGGATGTTGCAGCAATAATTTTTGCATCACCTCCACCAAAATACCCACGTGCAAATAGCACAAAGCCAACAATAAGCATCAAAAAGCCAACAGCAACATGAAATCCTATTTCAGCCAATGTCAGTCCAGAAAAAGGAACCAGTAAAATAAAACCGACAAACAGCCCCAAAGAAATTTTGTTAGAAATTGTAAAGGACATCGCATCTGATATCCCTGCATAGATTAATGCAAAGGGGAAAATTAATAGTACACAATACTCGTATAACATTTCAAAACCATTCTTATAACTTCACTGGCTCTCAGTTTAACAACTTTCACTTAAGAACTATTAAACAAGTTCAAAAAAAAACACCCGCCAGAAAGTCTAACGGGTGTTAATTAATAAACCTGTTAAATATTAACTAGGTGTATTTAATTCAGTGTCAATAAATTCAAAAGAATCATTAACTTTTTCGCCAATGTTGTTTACAGCTGTAATAATAACAACTGAAATACCTGCAGCAATCAAACCATATTCAATAGCTGTAGCACCAGACTCATCATTCATAAAACGAACCATTAGATTTTTCATTACGTAACTCCCTGAGTATTTTTTATATATAAATTAGCGCCAACCCCATCTAATAAGGGTCAGTGCCTCTGAACAGATTTGAATATAGCCAAAACCTATGAAAAAACAGTAAACCCAAAGAAAATAATCAGAAAAAACCTAGTAAAATCAAATGTTTACAAAAAATTATTGATAAAATTACAGTTAAAGACCGTTCCAAACAGAAACAAACAAAGTAGTTATTAAAAAAATAAACGAAAAATCAAGTAAAACGCCAAAGAAAATCATCTTTTTTTTATTTTTTATTTTCCAAAAACAGTATTTAAAAAAAATGCATCTGTAATGAGGAGTTAAAAAAAAGAAAGAACCATTAAAATGAGATAAAAAACTAATTTCCTCATAAACTTGCTGTTAAATCCCTAATACGGATCGCAAGTCGAAAAATGAAAAACTCAAAAAATAATACCTTTTTCGAACAAAAATAAGGAAATCATTCACCTTTTACGAGTTTAATGAACCGTAACTCAGTTTAGTCAAAAGGTAAAAGTGTGATGTTTAGTAATTTATCAGTTCATAAATACACAAAGAAAAAACAAGTTTTCAGTTTGATGCTGCTAACTCTATTTTTAAATGCAGCCAGTTCATTTTCAAATAATGAAGTCAGCGCCGCAGATCAGAACGATCTAAAAGATCAAGAGATCATCACACACTCCACATCAAATTCTCTAATGAAGGTTACACTGAACCAAATCACATTAGTTAAATTAGAAGATCAAATTTCTGATGCATTGATTGGTAATCCAGCAATAGCTGACATCACAATCCAAAACAATTCAACATTCATCATCACCGGAAAATCATACGGTCGAACAAATATCATTCTTTTAAATAAAGATGGCGACAAAATTTTTAATAAGTTGGTTTATGTTGATGATGATAGTCGTAATGTCGTTCGCATCCAAAGAGGTGGAGCCCGCCTAAGTTATACGTGCACTCCAAATTGTCAGCCAACACCAACATTGGGTGATGATCCAGAACACATTAAATCATTATCAAATAACTTTAAGGCAAAACTGCAAACAATCGACAGAGCATTAAAACAATCAAAATAATAAAATAAGTTTTTAAAATATAAAAAAAGGTGGGCAATATTGATTGCCCACCTTTTTTTTAATTAAATTTTCTATTGAGTTCGATAAAGTTAAAAAAGCTTACTCCTTCAATCTTAGCTTCTGTAAGCCAGTTGCAATTTGATTAAATGCCTCTTGCAAAGAAGACCCATCAGGAGAATTAAAATACATATCCTCTCTTGTGGCACACTCCCTCATAAGCTGCTGCGTGTTGCTATCATTTAATTGGAACGTAATAGAATAAATCAAAATATCTTGCGATTTAACATTCGTGCAAATTGTCTCGAGTTTATCATCCAATTGATTACCCAACCAGCCTGTCCCAAGATGATTATAATTTGGCATTCCATAAGCTGAGTAAATACCATTGTTATAATAGCCGTGATGATTTTGACCATCTGTAAGTAAAACAATTACTTTTCTATTTTCTGTATTATTTTCGTCATCACCTTCAGTATATGGCTCTGCGCTTGACAAAACACGCCACCCCCAGATAAGTCCAATAGGAACGGAAGTGTAACCAGACGCAACCATGCTATCCACTTGATTTTTAATGGTATTTTTCTGATTAGTTAAAGGAAGAATTTCTGCCGTTGGACATGTGCTTTTAAATTTAAGTACATTTTTTACCCACGAATTATAAACTGGATTATATCCATTAAGTGTATGAATTGGCTTAACATATGGTGCCCATTTTGTGTTCACATCACTATCACTAGGCGGTACATCCCATAAGTCTAAATCAACAGTTGTTCCTTCTGCGGTTAAACCAGTACCAACCCGGGCACGCACGCAGCCTAACCAATTTCGATCATATTCATCAAGCACTTCATAGGCAGTCTTACCTTTTAATGAAGTCTTCCATGGATAGTCTTGGTTTTCTCCATAGTCCTCTTGCCCGGCAACAGATTTACTTTCTGAATCAACCCAAGAAGCATATTTATTATCAGTTCCAATATTGACAGCCCCAGTGAAAGGCACAAGAGCAATCTCAACATACTCAGAACTTCCATCAGTTGCATATAGAGTATCAACCAAGGTTTTCGCAGCTGTCTTCAATGAACTCATCTTAGATCCGCTCATTGAACCAGTATTATCGAGAACAAGCGCCACTTCAATATTAACTAACGTCCGACCAACAACAGATTTTTCATTAATATCCATCGTATCATTGCCAGCTAGTTTCATTAAAATTGTAGGAACGATAGCACTGGATGTCGCTGTCACTTCTTCATTATTGACCACAACATTAATCTGAGGGTCATAATCTTTTCTTGTTGAAGCAGAAATGTTGGCATCAAAATATTGTTTCGCTATGGTTATCATCGCAACTTCATCTGTGACAGGCAAAGAACCAGCAGCTAACACTGCAGCATCAAGAGCACGTGCGATTTCTTTTTTAACCAAATAGCCACGCGCATAATCAATCGAAATACCTGCAGCCAATAGTAAAACAATTGCCATAGGGCCATAAATCATAGCCACCGCACCATCTTCACTTTTGTAAAAATGATTAACAAGTCTTTTAAGGTTATGGAAAATCTTTTGCATCAGTGCTCACCCACAAAATAAATTTAACAAGCTAAACGATTAGACCAATTAAATTTCATTAAAACTGAGCAAATAATGACAGAAAGATATAAATATTTTCCAACCACATATGGTTTATTTTTATTAAACAATCTTAAGGGGAAGTTTTAACGTCTTAACTTTATCTATCTCTTACTCAAAAAAAGATCATAAACGAATTTTTCAGATATTTTTGATACAACACTCTTGTTACATAGTAACTTTAGTATCCAAGGCATAATAATGATCAACTTAGCAAAAAAAAATTTCAATAGAACTTACATAAAATCACTAAAATTAGTTCAGAAATTTAAAAAAGATGTTGAAGGTATTGTTGCAGTAGAATTTGCATTTATAGGCCTTCCCTTCTTTTTGCTTATTTTTGGTATACTTGAGATTTCATTAGTCTTTATGGCCGAGATTAACTTGGCCCACGCAACAGCAGATACAGCAAGAAGATTAAGAACCAACCAAGCTGGAATTGATACTCTAGATAAATTCAAGGAAAATATTTGCGCAAACGTAGTATTCATTCCAAATTGCATATCAAAAGTAAAAGTAGAAGTTAGAACTTATGACGACTTCGCCAGCATCGACACATCTTTTAATGTGACTGGCGATGGCGGTCTTGATGATAATTTCCTATTTCAATCAGTGCCACCTGGATCGATAGCAACAGTTAGAACATTTATTGAATGGGATATTTTTGCAAAAATCCCAAACTTAGGTCTTGGAAACCTCCCAAACAACAACAGGTTAGTGCAAGGTTTCTCTGCATTTCGCAGCGAACCAGGCTTAAGCACTGGCTCAGACTAACCTGAAGGGTAAAAGAAAATGAAATTATTCCAGTCGGCTGCAAATAAACTATTCATGAAGCTCAGCTCCTTTAAGAAAAACAGCGAGGGGACAGCCGCAATTGAATTTGCCTTCATTGCACCATTAATGATCGCCACTTATTTTGGAACAGTTGAAATTTCTCGGGTCTACATAACTAAAAATAAAGTTGAAACAGTCACCGAAACAATTTCAGATCTTGTCGCCCAAGGTAAAACAACAACCACACAAGAATTGGCTGATATTTTTGCAATCGGCTCAAAAGCTCTAACTACAAAAGAGAATCTTGAATTCAATATTGTAGTCACTGCAGTTGAGACTCAACCAAACAATTCAGGAACCCCCGTCAGCCGCGTACTTTGGAGTGAAAGCAAAAAAGGAACGAAAAAATTAACAAAAGACTCGATTGTAAACGATCTACCAGTCGGCTTAGCTAGGAATTATGAAACAATCATAATGACAGAACTCTACTACGAACATTCATCTTTTTTAGAGTTTTTTATTAAAGGCAAAAAATCTTTTGATCGCCGGTTTTATTCAAAACCAAGATACACCTCATCCATCCCCTGTACTGATTGTACATAAAGAACTGAGTGCACTTAAATAAAATTATTACTCAAATAATTCTATTCAACAGGTGTAATAGCTGTTTGAATCTTGCCAATGTCAAAACCAAACCATCCGTTTGTTGGTAGCATACGGTCCCATAAATGCGTCCAAATATCAGTTGTTCCAACAACATCAAAGAATGAAGCAAAGGGCGGCGTTAAAAAGAAAACCCCAACGGCAGCAAGAGCCATTAAAAAAGAAGCCCCGGGACTGCGATACTCAATAAGCTTCAAAGCTGTTCCAAAAGAGCGTTTCACACGGTTACCGCTAAAATCAACACTGTAAATTTCATCAAGCAATAAATGCACAATATAGCCAAACAACATAAAGATACCAGACAGCCAGCATATACGAGGGTCTGATTGCAAACCATGATGAAAAATAGCCGCTGTAGCAAAAAGAAAAAACACACCAGCTAATAAAGAGTGAAACACCCCTCGATGCACAGCAAAATTATGAAACAAACTATGTAAGCAATATCGAACAGCTAAAAACGTACCAATCCAGATAATCCATAGTTCAACAATAGAATATTTAGAAACAACACAAAACAAAACAACGATAGATAAAAACAAGCCCAGCGCAAAAAATATAATCCGAGAAGATCGAGAATCCTTCAAATCAATATCCGGCAAAACACTGCCCAAAGCACCAGCAAGCGCCAAAGTAATAATATCAGTTTGATTTATCATCTCTGTTGCAACAGCCAAAGTCGCTGCCATGCCACTCGCAATTGTACCTACACCCAAATGAGTTGCAAAGTTAGCCATTTCCACTGCTCCCAAAGTTGAAGAGATGAATTGGGGGGTAGACCCTAATCACCAAGGACTGATAAATGTCGCTAAACTTAAAAAAGCAGATTCTAAGGTCAAAGAGAAGGGAATTTCAAAAGATGAGAAGATACATGGACTGAATAATGTTGATAACTCAACGATACGTCACATCAGTCCCCTTCAAACCGCAATACCCACCAGGGTTTTTAGCTAAATATTGCTGATGATAGGTCTCAGCAAAATAAAAAACATCGTTGGGCTTAACTTCAGTCGTAATCGCTCCAAACCCTTTTGAATTCAAAGCTGCTTGATATTTAAGCTTACTTGTAAGAACAGCCGCTTGTTGCTCATCAGACGTTGTATAAATTCCAGAGCGATATTGCGTACCAACATCATTCCCCTGCCTGTTGCCTTGAGTGGGGTCATGAGCTTCCCAAAAGACAGAGAGCAAATCATCTAGCGACAGCTTTTCAGGCTCAAAAACCACCATAACAAGCTCATTATGCCCCGTTTTGCCTGTGCAAACTTCTTCATAAGTGGGGTTGGGCGTATACCCCGCGCCATACCCCACAGCCGTCACCCAAACACCATCAAGCTGCCAAAAGCGGCGCTCAGCCCCCCAAAAACAACCCAAGCCAAAGTAAATAACCTCAGATGTCTCAGGATAAGGCCCCTTCATATCAAGGCCATTAACAAAATGAGCTGGTTCAACGGCAAGAGGCTCTGCCCGCCCAGCTAATGCATCTTCTTTAGAAACAGCCACAATTTTGCTTTTTGCATAAAACATTTTATTTCTGCCTATTCTTATCTCTTGCACTTTTCATCATAACGGATTTTAGTGTCTAATAAGAGTAACAAATTATCACGTTCTGCTCAAAATAGGTTCACTGAAAACCCAAGGAACGCGGATATCACGACGGTTGCTTATTGAGGATGCTTTATGCCGGTTGCTGGTGGGCAACCTGAAGCCGCATTTAAAAAGCAAACCTGACTGAGCACGAATGTGACGGTTGCTATTTGCAGATGCTTTGGGCCGGTTTCTAGTGGGAAACCGAAGGCCCATCAAAAATAGCATCCGAAGCACATTGTGCCGGTTTCTGGTGGGAAACTGAAGGCACACTAAAAGAGAGCAACCTGAAGGAGCATAAAAAATGACAGACGTAGACAAAACAATGCGAATATTCGAAGCAAGTAGAGGACGGAAAGTTATCCTCATAACTGTTTTTACGCTTCTTATTCCCTTTTTTATCTCTCTGCCTTTCATGATTTTCTTGAGGTTGAGCAAAGGCTTCTATTATGACGCCGCCATTTTATTTCTTTTTGCCATTTTATTTGCGATTTGGATGGTGTTTCTCGGCGCTCACATTTTATCAAGCCTACGCACCCGCATCCAACTAAACGAACAAGACGCAGTCCTACTCGTCCCCAATTGGCGCGGCCCCTTGCCTCTGCTGCCATACAAAACAATCAGCCTGACTTATGAAAATGTAAAGTCCGTCGAAAGCCGTAGCGAAATCTACAGAGAAGCCATCATTCCTATACTCATGCGTTCTTGCAGCATCGTCACACAAGATGGGGAACGGCATATTCTCGGCTATACAAAAGAAAAAGCCACAGACCCGGCCTTTCCTTTTACTGAAATCAGCCACGAAATCGCCATGCGCGCAGGCCTCCCTTTAAGTGAAAGAGGAACCGTTCACGCAGGCGGCCAATATCTGGCCGCCATCAAAGGCCCCCCTTCATGGGACAAACAACCATTGTCGCCAGCTGCTGTTCAAACGGCACGAAAAGCCGCCCAAAAATTCTGGTGGATCATGATCGCCATTTCAGCCGCAATTCTCATCACCGGCGTCGGCATCGAATTCTGGCGCATCGGCGTAGAAGGTTTTGCTCAGTAAACAATCAATAATCAAACGACTAGAGTGGTTCATAAATACTCATAATCACACCATTTGGATATGCTTCCGTTTTTTTGAGTTTATAGTTGGCGCGAGATAAATCAGAACCGAATAATTTTTTACCTTGCCCAACATGAACCGGAAAAATCCATAAACGCAATTCGTCTACCAATTTATGCTTTAAAAGAGATTGCACAAGTTCACCACTACCATGCACTTGTATCAATGGACCACTCTGACTTTTTAAATTTAAAATTTCTGTCCGTATATCTCCAGATAAAGAAACCGAGTTATCCCATTCAAGCGCACTCTCGGAAGAAGTAAAAACATATTTTCGAGCTTCATTCAAAAGCTTTGCAATAGGATCAGGGCTCTCAACTTCAGGCCAGTGAGTCGCAAAAACATCATAAGTCTTACGGCCAAATAGAATGTCATAAGGAACACTCATTGCTTCCTTCAAAACATGTGGCATCGTTTCATCCCAATAATCCGACGCCCATCCACCTTGTGTAAAGTTATCAGATGGATCTTCTTCAGAACTACTTGGTCCTTGCATGACACCATCAAGTGATAAAAAAGTTAGAATGGCTAATTTTCTCATTTAAATTCGCTCCCGATAAATTAATCCCAAAGCCAGGCCAGTTAAAATAAATTGCACAGCCTGAAAAATTGTATGATAAATCAGAAAATCCGCCACAGGCTCTATTTTAAATTTCGCAGCCGTTGCAAACCCCATCGCCGTATAAGTCATCAAACCAATTATAAGCGTAAACTTCACACCATCAAAAACTGTTTTGCGTCTCTCAATATCGTGCTTTGAATAAAGAAAGCCAATAACAATGCCTTGCACCAAAATTGCAGCAACCCCAAGCGGCATAATCGGTTCAGCGCGCTGAAACGCGCCCCATTGCACATAAAGATCATGAAAAAACACCATGTGCCAAGGATAAGCCCAGGCCATAGTGATCACAAAATATGCGGCAACAAACAGTCCAAGTTTCTTCATTGTCTTTTTACCTATTTACCAGCTTAAAAATTGCAAAGCTTGCAGAGTTGGAAATTAATTCTATAATAAAAGTGATATCAACAATAATTCTATTATGCAAGTGTTTCATGGTTTCTAAAATTGAACATAAAAACAGAACCGGCTGCCCCATAGCCTGCTCACTAGATATTCTCGGCGATCACTGGACCCTATTGGTCATTCGTAATTTGATGTTTTTAGATGTGCATGAATATAAAGATATGCTGAAAACAGAAGAGCAAATTTCAAGCAGCATTTTGTCTGACCGCTTAAAGAAACTCGAATGTGAAGGCGTCATAGCCTCCATCCCCCACCCAGATAGCAAACGCAGAAAACTTTACTATCTAACACCGGTAGGCAAAGACTTAATTCATCTCATGATGGAAATTGTCTTATGGGCAAACAATCACCTAAGCGAGCGACTTGATATCCCAGCTGAGAAGAAAAAATTACTCGAGAAAAACCCGGAAAAATTCAAAGCCCTCATCCTGGACAAAATCCAAAAATGGGAAGAAGAGCATCTTTATTAAGTGCGGATGCTTTGTGGGCATCTGAAGCACAATTAAAAATACGGATGCTTTGTGGGCAACCTAAAGCGCTACTAAAAAGCAATAGCCGTAAGAGAAAAAAGATAAAACCTACCGCACAACTTTCTTCTGTGCGATAGCTGCTTCATGCATCAGCTTGTCAACATAGCGCGGTACAATCTCTGTCGCTTTTCCTTGATGCGCTTCATGAAACTGAACAGCCCCATCAGAAGGCTCTAAGTTCAATTCAACAGTATGAGCACCGGCTTTTCTCGCCATGTTCACAAACCCAGCCGCAGGATATACGGAACCTGACGTTCCAATTGAAATGAAGAGAAAGCAACTATCAATCTCTTTTTGAATTTCATCCAAATCATATGGCATCTCACCAAACCAAACAACGTCAGGCCGTTGTTGCCCCTGCACATTACATGATGGACAAATAGAGTTCACTTCAATGGTTCCATAAGGGTAGTCATAGGTCGTGCCGCAATCATTACATTTCACCCGGTCAATCTGCCCATGCATATGAATAATCCGGTGTGATCCAGCCGCCTCATGCAAGCTGTCAATATTCTGCGTCACAATCACAACTTCTCCAGGATACTCAGCTTCTAACCGAGCAAGCGCTTTATGGGCTGTATTCGGTGTCGCCTTATGATGCAAATCACGGCGCATATTATAAAAATCTAAACAGCGCTTTGGATCAGCTGCATAGCCCTCTGGCGTTGCAACCTCTTCAAAATTAAACTTGCTCCAAATACCATTCTCTTCACGAAAAGTTCCAAGACCAGACTCAGCTGAAAGCCCAGCACCAGTAAGAATAAGAATTTTATCATAAAGCGGCATTGAATGACCTCTGAAGTTTTAAGTATTTATATTTTCATCAATACACCAATTCGGCCAGCAAGCACAACAAGCGATTAAAAAAATCTAACATAATGAAAACAAAAGAAGAAAATTATTGAAGGAAATAAAATTTCTAAATTTAATAAGAACTTGCAGTCCCGCATTCAGTCTTAAATTTAGCAAATGAAGGCCCCGAACCTTTTAAAGAAATTTCAGTCGTATCTCCTGAAAATTTAACAATTAATCTCTCGCCTTTTCCTAGCGCATCGATCAACGGGTCGGTCGGCGAAATAATCAACTTAGGCAAATATCCCATGATTTCTTGTAGCTCACTAACACCATCAAAAACCTGGCTCTTACCATCAATGATAAACTCCACCTTTATAGGCGCGTCTTTTACACCCTTTTCAACAGCAGCCCATGGCACGGTTAATTCAGCTGACTTACCAAGAGAAGTACAAGATAAAATCAAGCCAATATCTTCATCACAATTATTACAATCCGCAACAGAAACATTCACGCCCTTGCCCTGAACATTCCAAACCCGTTTATCTTGCTCAGACAATGCAGGCACAATCCCGAGTATTATAAAAAACAAAACCGCAAGTGAGAGTTTAACAAATTGAAATAGAATACGAAGGCCCATGAACGTTCCTTAAAGTTGAACTTTTCTTATAAATGAGATGTCTTTATGAGATGAGATGCTCTTAAAAAAGCGTCTTTTTAAAGGTGACTTAGACGCTCAGAAATAACTACCCCTGCTGACCGCGATGCATCAGATAATGATCTGCCAAAACCAACGCCATCATAGCTTCGCCTACAGGCACGGCGCGAATACCAACACAAGGGTCATGACGCCCCTTAGTTGAAACTTCTACATTTTGGCCTGAACGATCAATGGATTTTCTGGGTGTTAAAATAGAAGATGTCGGCTTCACAGCAAAACGAGCAACAACCGGTTGCCCGCTAGAAATCCCACCTAAAACACCGCCAGCATGATTTGAAGAAAATTCAACACCGCTATTCCCCATGCGAAGTTCATCAGCATTTTCTTCGCCAGTTAGCTCAGCTGAACCAAACCCAGCGCCAATCTCGACGCCCTTCACAGCATTGATGCTCATCATCGCACTCGCAATATCCTGATCAAGCTTTGCGTAAATCGGCGCTCCTAATCCTACAGGTAATTGGCCAGACACATGATCCGCCACAACCTCAACCACCGCACCAATCGATGATCCGCTTTTGCGCAAACCATCTAAATAGTCTGCCCAAATATCTACGATTTCTTTATCAGGCGCAAAGAACGGATTGTTATTCACCTCATCCCAGTCCCAATTATCACGGTTAATTTTATGCGGCCCCATTTGCACCATAGCGCCGCGCACAATCATACCAGGCACAACTTTGCGAGCAAGGCCACCTGCTGCCACACGCATCGCGGTCTCGCGCGCACTAGAGCGCCCACCGCCCCGATAATCACGAATGCCATATTTCTCGATATAAGTATAATCAGCATGGCCCGGGCGGTATTTATCTTTAATGTCTCCATAGTCTTTCGAGCGCTGATCCGTATTCTCAATCATTAAAGAAATTGGCGTGCCTGTCGTCACCAGATCACCTTGCTCGTTCTCAAAAACACCAGAGAGAATTTTAACTTCATCAGGCTCGCGTCGCTGCGTCGTGAAGCGAGATTGCCCAGGCTTCCTCTTATCCAGAAAAACTTGCAACTCTTCAGCCGTGATTGGAATATTAGACGGACACCCATCAACCACACAACCGATTGCCGGTCCATGAGATTCTCCCCACGTGGTGATACGAAAAAGATGACCAAAACTGTTATGAGACATAAAAAAATCCAAGTCGAAAAAAGGCTAAGCCGCCAGATTAAAATTGAAAGCACGTCTCGATTAAGAAAACGCCTCTAACTTATAGAAATGAAATCAAGCAAGGTCAATTTTCATTTAATAACTTGAACCCATTGGTTAACCAAGTTCAAATCCATTCAAACCCGTCTGTATAGACTTTTATAAACCTGTCTTGAGGACTTTTCAGACTAAGAACCTGGTCTTCCGGCAAGTTACTCACTGCACTGCGAACAATACGAGAAGGCCCCGAATGCGTAACAGCTATTGTATTTACAGAAAGATCATCATACCAACTTAAAACACGCGACCTTAATTCAGTATAAGTCTCTCCTTGAGGCCCAGAAACATCCCAAGGGTTTTTAAAGCGCGCTTCAACTAACTTGGGAGTTTCATCTCGTAATTCTACCCAGCTCTTTCCTTCCCACTCACCAAAACTAATCTCAAGTAAGCGATCATCAATGTCATAAGAATAGCTAGGCAATTCAAGTGCAGAAAGAACTATCTCCATCGTCTCTCGGCAACGCTTCAAGGGACTGGAAACAAAAGACCATGCTTTAAGTTCGTTTTGTAATTGAATATTTTTCAAGGAAGAGGATTGGAAAAATTGAGCAAGTTCAAGCCCGAGTTGAACACCATGCCTTAAAGCTTGGGTTCGTCCAGCATCATTTAGCGAAGTATCCGTGCGGCCTTGCAACCGCTTCTGAACATTCCAATCTGTTTCTCCATGCCGAAGCAAATAAAGCTGAGGCATGGAGTGAGATATAGAAGCAGATTTTTCATCAATGAGAGATGACATAAAGCCGTTTATTTAACTGTTATATTAACAGTATGAACACCAGCTCGTGGACCAGATGTCACACGATAAGAAAATTGATCATTTCCTTTGCGCCGTGCACGGTAAACCATTTTCGTGCCCTTAATCGGAATACCCTTACATTCAGTAGATGGAATCATCATGTTCCGCTTGCTCACTGAAACTGAGCCATATTTCGGACGTTGAACAATCTTAACTCCAGGAATAGTTTGCGCCCAGCAATTCCCATTCCAGTGCAAAAACTTGCCAATTTCAACTGATTGACCACGGCGTAGGACTTTAGAAGAAATACCTCCCGTTGCACCAAGGCTATCTACATTAAGAGGCCCCTGATTGCCACCGGCACAGCCAGATACAAAAACACTTAGTGAAGAAATCACCATAAAAGCTAAAAAGTTTTTAATAGAAACAAGTTTCAAAACAGACATAATAACGCCCAATCCCACAAAATTTTGTCTTTCTAACAAGCCCGCCTTTCAAACAATTCCAAAAAGACAAAACTCAGTAATAAACGATGAACGAACAATTCTAAAAACTAAAAATTTCAGTTAAATAGAATCATCGACAAAACAATCTTATAATATTGAAAGCACTCAATATATCTGGAAAAGGGCTTAATAACATGTTTTTAAACTTTAAAAAGCCGAGCCTGTTAAAAAGTTATCCCCTTAACAAAGCTACCCTATTAGCTCACTGAAATATCAGGTGCATCTTCATTTTTCATGCCCACTATATGATATCCACTGTCAACATGATGTATCTCACCGGTTACACCTCTACTAAAATCAGACAAAAGGTAAACGCTAGCATTTCCAACATCTTCAATAGTCACAGTCCGGCGAAGAGGTGAATTATATTCATTCCACTTCAAAATATAGCGGAAATCACTAATTCCAGCAGCAGCCAATGTTTTAATTGGCCCAGCAGAAACACCGTTAACCCGAATACCATCTTTACCTAAATCAGCAGCCAAATAACGAACACTGGCCTCTAAGGCCGCCTTAGCAACACCCATGACATTATAGTGAGGCATCACTTTTTCAGCGCCGTAATAAGTTAGTGTCAGTAACGAACCACCTTCATTCATCATTTTTTCAGCCCGCTGCGCAACAGCTGTGAAAGAATAACAAGAAATGTTCAATGAGTTTTGGAAATTCTCAGGGCTGGTATCAACATACCGGCCATCAAGTTCATTCTTGTCTGAAAAAGCAACAGCATGAACAACAAAATCAATCGTGCCCCATGCCTCTTTCAAAGCATCAAAAGTCGCATCAATCGACGCTTCATCTGTCACATCACATGGCAAAACAAGGTTAGACCCAAGGCTCTCAGCTAGAGGCTCAACACGTTTTTTCAGCGCATCACCTTGATATGTAAAAGCAAGTTCGGCACCTTGTTCTCGTGCAGCTTTAGAGATGCCCCAAGCAATTGAGCGATTATTAGCAACGCCCATAACCAAGCCGCGCTTCCCCGCTAAAAGATTTTGAACAGCGGTCATATCTGAAGTCCTTTTCTTTATACATAAGCCATATACTCAGGCCACGAAACTTAGATCATGACACTTAGATCATGAATTTGGCGCATCCTACACAATTAGGCAATTACGTCTACAAGCAAAGCACCGAATTTTTCTGAAAAATTATGATATTTTATTAAAAACAGACTATTTACGTGAAGAAATCACTCTAAAGTAGGGCTGCAATCAAATGTTTTTACTTTAATAAACCTCATAAAGAAGAGAAGCCATCAATCATACGGGCAAAACTTCTTGTCCCCTTTTGAAAGCTGGAAAGATTGTATTTTTCATCCGGAGCATGGATACAGTCATCATTCAGGCCATAGCCAACTAACAAACAATCCATCTCTAATCTTTGCATAAACGCTTCCACAATCGGAATTGAACCACCACAGCCAAGCATCACCGGTGGCTTTTCAAATTCATCCTTTAAAGCTGCCCGAGCAACAGACATCTGTGGTTTACTAAGGTCAAAAGCAACGGCCGGCGCTCCATCAGCTTCGCTGAATGTCACCTTCACATCTTCATCAAACTGAGCTTTTAAAAAATCTTGCAATGATTGAATTATTGTCACTGGATTTTGCCCCGCAACAAGACGGCAGGTTAGTTTCGCATGAGCTTTAGACGGAATAACCGTTTTCTGCCCTGGTCCAATATACCCTCCCCATAAACCATTGATCTCAACAGTAGGGCGGCACCATAATTGCTCAAGCAATTGATAGCCCGTCTCACCATGAGCTTTTTTCAAACCTATGTCATTTAAGAATTCAGCTTCGTCAAATCCCTGAGATTTCCATTGAGCAGACATTTCAGTATCCGGTTCTGATACCCCATCATAAAAACCAGGTACCGTCACTCGGTTCTCAGCATCATAAAGAGCTGATAAAGCTTGTGAAAGTGCACGAAGCGGGTTAAGCGCTGGCCCCCCATACATCCCAGAATGCAAATCCCGATTAGGCCCTTCGATACTAATTTCAAATCCAGCCAAACCACGCAGCATCGAAGTAATGGCAGGTGTATCTTTATCCCACTGCAGCGTATCGCAAATAAGAGCAAAATCAGCTTTCACATCTTGCCCTCGTTCAGCCAAAAAACCATCCAAAGACGGGCTTCCACACTCTTCTTCGCCTTCTAAAAGCACGGTAATGTTCATAGGAATATCACCCGTCACCTCAAACCAAGCCCGCGCAGCCTCAACAAAGGTCAACAACTGACCCTTATCATCAGATGAACCACGTCCATGAATAACAGGGCCGTTTAGTGGGTCCTCAACAATCTCAGCTTGAAAGGGAGGCCGTGTCCATTCTTCAATGGGGTCAACCGGTTGCACATCATAATGACCATAAAAAAGAATATGCGGCGCGTCTGGGTTTTGTTTAGAAGTGTATTTCCCCAAAACCATTGGATGACCAGTCGTTGGTGCAACCTCACTCGAAAAACCAGCATCTTTCAAATATGAAGAAGCAAGCTCAGCAGCACACAAACAATTATCTTTAAAGGCCGGATCTGTCGAAATGCTTTCAATAGCGATAAAGGAAAACAATCTTTTTAAAGCCTCATCACGCCCAAGATCTAATCTTTCAAGCACAGCTTCCAAATTCGAACTATTCGGCATTTTACCCCCCATCACTCAAATCAATATCAGCTCTAAAAACCTCTATATCACTCATTGAAAAATATCAGTAATGAAAAACCACACCAAGAAAATTTAATCCCATACCAAAGAACATGGAACAAATAAAAACATTTAAAAACATAAGATTACAAAGACAGATTAATGAAATACAACTCATATAGGATCGCAACTGCCTAATTTTAGTGCAAGAAATTAAAAATACCTATATCATAGATCGCTCATAGCATTTCCAAAGGGAGGGAATAATGGAAGCTTATTTACCACTTATCATCAATCTAATCGGTGGCGCCGTTGGCGGCAACGTAGCTGGTGGCGTTTTAAAAAATGTAAGCCTTGGCACATTAGGTAATTCAATCGCAGGTATCTTAGGGGGCGGCGCTGCTAGCCAACTATTACCAGAATTACTTGGTGCAGCTGGCGGTATGGACTTGCAAGGCATTCTAACGCAAGTCGCAAGTGGCGGTGTTGGCGGCGGTGTTGCCATGGTTGTTCTTGGTCTAGTGAAAAGCCTGATTAGCCGTTAATTAGAATATAAGACGGGCCTGAAAAGACACATGAAAACGCGCCATTTTAGACCCGTTTTTTATTAGCTTCAGACAGAAATATCTAAAACTGCCCCTTTGCCAGGTCCGGCAGAGCTAGTTACTGCTTGTAAATTTTCCTGGGCAGCATTCACAAGGTCAACAACTGATCTCTCAGCTGACGCATTAAACTTCGCGATCTTAGCCGCCACCGCTAATTGGGTTTGCGACTGTTGCGCTGCCACAGCTGACGCTGCAATTGAAGCACTCATATCCCCTCCAAATGTTAAGGAGTGTTGAATAGATCCTTTAAATTTATACCAATAAAGCTAATAAACCCTAAACCATCACCTAAATCACATATCTCACTCTCCATCTCAAAACCAACTGTGGGAAAAAAGTATAGCCGTGAGAGAAAACAGAGAATAACTCACCATAAGAAGAAGGAGCTCAACCCACTTCGGTCTGAGTGACATGACAAAACCTAGCGCACAAGATCAGTCCGAACGGAGCGCAGCGAGTACGGATAAGCTGATCGCATAAAAAGCCCCGCACCTCGTAGCCCAAGTACTTTAAGCACGGATGCTGGTCGGCATCTGAGGCGCAACTATAAGCGCTTGGAATAGCCGTGAGAGAGTAATTAAAGCAAAGCTTTAATCGGCTTAAAGGATTGCCTGTGATGCATCGTCACTCCATGCTCAGCCAAAGCTTGCTGGTGATCTTTTGTTCCATAGCCTTTATTTGACGCCCATTTATAAGCAGGAAACTCTGCCGAAAGCGCTACCATCATCCGGTCTCTCGTCACTTTAGCGATGATAGACGCCGCCGCAATCGACAATGATCGGGCATCACCTTTCACCAAAGCCAGAGCTGGCATAGGCAACTCCGGTAACTTATTTCCATCCACCAAAACAGAACGCGGCCTAACAGAAAGGTCCGCAACAGATTGCCCCATGGCCCAAAGCGATGCCTTTAAAATATTGTCACGATCAATCTTCGCTACATCAGCAATTCCAACCCCAATATAAAGCCGCTCTTCTGCCGCCATCTCTGTCATCAGCTCAAACAAAGTTTCTCGTTTAGCTTCAGTTAATTTCTTAGAGTCATTCAATCCAGCCGGAATATCATCCGGATTGAGAATGACAGCCCCCGCCACAACTGGCCCAGCCCACGGACCGCGCCCCGCCTCGTCAGTGCCAGCAACACAACCACCAAACTTTTCCATGGCTTCTGTTTCAAACTGAAAATCCGGCCCAGTTTTCACTTCAGATGAAGAGAGTGTTTTTTGTTCTTTTTTTGTCATTTTACCCGCCTGTAATATCAATCACTGCCAATATCACAAAACGCAAAGAATTTAAAACAATCTCATCTGCCCACCCTTCGGCACAGGCGGCTCAAATAAATCAGTGCGTAGAGACACACGCTCTTTATTAAACCCAAACCGCTTAACCGCTAACTTGTAGCGATGCGATAATAAATCAGCATAAGGCCCCTCACCCCGCATTCGCGTTCCAAACTCCGCCTTGTAATCTTGCCCACCTCGCATTGATTGCACTAATGAGATCACTCTAGCCGCCCGATCAGGCACTTCACGCAAAAGCCACTCACGAAACAACTCTTTAATTTCATGCGGCAACCGCAACAAAACATAATTCGCCTCAGTGCACCCTCGATCTAAAACGGCTTCCATAATCCCCTCCATTTCATGATCATTTAAAGATGGGATCATCGGCGCCATCATCGTCATTGTCGGCACGCCAGCTTTGTGCAATTCATCCAAGGCCTTTAAACGCAAATGCGGTGCACTGGCCCGTGGCTCCATTTGCCGAATTAAAACCTTATCCAAAGATGTGATAGATAAAGCAACAAGCACTAAATTTTGTCTGGCCAATTCAGCAAGCAGATCCAAATCCCTAAGCACAAGAACTGACTTCGTCACAATCGTCAAAGGATGCTTAGCCTTAAGCAAAACCTTCAAAATCTGCCGCGTGAGTTTATACTCCCGCTCAATCGGTTGGTATGGGTCTGTGTTACCACCCAGCGCAATCGGAGAAATCGGCTTAGCAGAGTAAGAAGGCTTAGAGAGCTCCTCCTCCAGCAATTCAGCCGCATTAATCCGCGCAGTTAATTTCGTTTCAAAGTCAAGCCCCGGAGACATCCCCCAATAAGAATGACTTGGCCGCGCATAACAATAAGGACAACCATGCTCACAACCCCGATACGGATTAAGCGAACGGTCAAAAGGAATATCAGGTGATTTATTTTGCGTGATGATAGACGTGCTCTCTTCATGACGAACCTCTGTTTTAAAGGGAGGGAGATCATCAAGCCCATCCCAACCATCGTCATAAAGGTCTCGCTCGAATGCCTCAAACCGCCCAACATCATTGCTAGAAGTCCCACGCCCGCGGAAACGATCAGGGTCAATTAAACTTGTTTTTTTCATCAAAAAACATCTCTGCCAATTATCATTCTGTAATAAAACAAGTTTATAATCTTATTGAGAACATATCAAGAACATTTGTGAGTTGCCAAACAAGCATTTAACAAAAAACAACGCATTTTTAACGCAAATAAGTATAACAAGACCCTAAGTTTACTTGCTCAATAAAACAACAATAGATAACGTACCCTCCATGCTATCAATCATTATACCGACCCTAAATTCAGCGAAAGAATTACCCGCCACTTTTGCCTCGCTCATGCCAGCCCTACTCGAAGGCGCTATAAACGAGGTCATCATAGTGGATGGAGGCTCAACTGATGACACAGTAAAGATGGCAGATAAAGCTGGTGCCAAGATACTCACTCCAGAAACAAAGGGGCGCGGCCCCCAATTAAGCGCAGGCGCAATCGCTGCAAAAAACCAATGGATGCTCTTTCTTCATTCAGATACCGAGCTTGAAGAAAATTGGCATAGTGAAGCAACAAAGTTCATCAAAGCAGAAAATCAAAAACTATCTGAAGAGACAGCTTCTCCCCATTCAGCCACTAAAAATGATGTCACTCTAAATGCAGCGGCCTTCAAGTTCTCACTGAAAGACAAAGGCCTCGCTCCAACAATCCTGGCAAAACTCGTCGCCTTACGCTGCTCTCTTTTCTCTCTACCCTATGGAGATCAGGGTCTTCTTATCTCCAAGCAAACCTATGAAGCGAGTGGTGGCTATCCAAACTTTCCAATTATGGAAGATACAGACATCATCCGCCGCCTTCCCGCCCCTGTAAAAATTTTACAATCAAGAGCCTTTACAAGCGCAGAAAAATACAAAAAAGAAGGCTACTTAAAAAGAAGCACTAGAAATCTCTATTGCCTCGCCGCCTATTATCGCGGCCTACCACCAGAAAAAATCTACCAAATTTATACAAAATCCAGCACGTCTTAATCATATCAAATCTCTCACTTGAAAAGATCAGCCATGCCAAACATGTCAAAACCGTCTTCAAATCAAAAGACAACACAGCATCTCGTCATCATGGTCAAAGAACCCCGCCAAGGAAATGTCAAAACAAGGCTCTCTAAAGACATCGGCGGTGTAGCAGCTACCGCCTTTTATCGGCGTACAACCAATCACATTATCGGCCGCCTATCGAGAGACCCACGCTGGCAAACCCACATCGCCATCGCCCCAGATACCGCAATCAATCTCCCCTTCTGGCCAGAAAAAGCCTCTAAAGGTCTTAAGAGGTCAAGTCAGGGACATGGGGATTTAGGCGCTCGAATGCACACACAATTTAAGAACATTGGAAAACCAGAGAATAAGACAAATGGTTTATTAATAGGTACTGGCCCGGTTCTAATCATCGGCACAGATATCCCAGAAATCACAGCGACGCATGTCGCCAAAGCATTTAAACAATTAAAGAATAAAGAGGCTCTTATCGGCCCCTCAGGCGATGGCGGCTACTGGATCATCGGCCAAAAACGCAGTCCAAAACTCAATCAACTCTTTAAAAACATTAGATGGTCCACAGAGCACACATACAACGACACTATCATCAATCTAGATGGGAGCAGATGGGCCACAACGGAAACCCTGAGTGATGTTGATAATGGCCCCGAATACAAAGCTCTCAATCACTTTAGTCGCCGATTAATTCCGCCCGCAAAATGAAGACTTCAAACGAAATTGAAACCATTCATTGTTAATATACTTGAAATAGCGATTTTTAACTTCAATAAAGCCTCTTTAACGACTAGGTTACAGGCTGTATTTAAATTAAAATTAAGCAAAACAACTAAGAAAACATGATAAAGTGATGAGTAAGACAAAAACAAATCAAACCTCAAAACCAAAAGTTGCCGTCGCTTTAGAAAAATGTCGTGGTGCATTCATAAGTGTTGGTTTTTTCAGTCTTTTCATCAATCTCTTAATGTTAACCGGTCCACTGTTCATGCTTCAGGTCTATGATCGTGTCTTGGCTTCTAAAAGCTTACCGACCCTAACGGCCCTAGTCATTCTCATAGCCGCCCTCTTCCTCTTCCTTGGTCTTTTAGAAATGGTGCGCACACGCATACTCGCCCGCATCGCAGATAAAATAAATACAGATTTAAGAAACACAAGCCTCAGCGCCACCATCAAACATTCCGTCATACAAACACCAAATGTCGGCACCCAACCCATTAGAGATTTAGAAACCTTAAAGAACTTCGTTGGCAGCCAAGGCCCAAGCACATTATTTGACCTACCCTGGACCCCCATCTATCTAGCCGTCAACTTCATGCTACATTGGGTTTTAGGTGTCTTTTCAGTACTTGCCACCATATTCTTAATCATCCTCTCCATTATCAACGAGATTCTAACAAAACCTCGCACAGAAGAGGCGATGACAAAATCCATGCACACCTCAATGATTGCAGAAGAAACCAAGCAAAATGCTGAAATTCTGCAAGCCATGGGCATGGAAAAAAATATTCTAAGTCGCTGGGAAAAATTACAGGCAGATGCCAGCAAAGCACATCTTGCCCTTTCAAACATTTCAAGCACCTTCACATCCCTTTCAAAATCAGTTCGTATGCTTTTACAAAGTTGTACACTTGCAGTCGGTGCAGTTTTGGTGATTGAGGGTCTTATCTCTCCAGGTTCAATGATCGCTGCCTCTATCATTCTAACAAGAGCGCTAGCCCCCATTGATCAATCCATCGCTCAATGGCGCAATTTCGCCAACGCCCGCAAAGCCTATCATCGTTTAAAAATGTTCCTTGGCGACGAAGATTTAACAGAGCCCCAAATGGCCCTTCCAGAACCAACAGGTAAAATCACAGTTGAAAAACTTTTCATCGCACCGCCTGGCATCAAAACCCCGGTTCTAAGATCAGTAGATTTCACATTAACACCAGGCGAAGCCTTAGGCGTTCTTGGCCCCACAGGCGCAGGCAAGTCTTGTTTAGCACGCGCTCTTATCGGCACCTGGGCCCCATTAAGCGGTGCCGTTCGTCTTGATGGCGCAACACTCGACCAATGGAACCCAGATCAACTCGGACCAGCCATGGGATATCTTCCCCAATCGGTTGAGCTTCTCTCTGGCACATTAAAAGAAAACATTGCCCGCTTCACACCAGAACCAGACCCAGAAAAAATCGTCAAAGCCGCAGTATTAGCAAACGTACACGAGCTCGTCCTTTCTCTACCAGATGGGTATGACACTGTCCTTGGTGAAGGGGGCCACAAATTATCCGGCGGCCAAAAACAACGCATCGGCCTGGCAAGAGCCCTTTATAATGACCCCTGTTACATCATCCTTGATGAACCAAATTCAAACCTTGATGCTGAAGGCGAAGCAGCATTGACAAAAGCCATCGCCACAGCCAAACAAAACGGTCAAACCATTGTTGTCGTTGCTCACAGACCAAGCGCACTGCAAGCCTGTGACAAAGTCTTGTTTTTAAGAGAGGGGAAACAATTGGCATTCGGTCCAAGAGATGAGGTGCTCTCAAAAATTCTAGCAAACCCACAAGACAAAGCAACACAACAAGAAAAACAAACTGAGGTGCAATCATGAGCATCAAAGACCAACCTCAAAACACGCCAGATCAAGAAATCAAAAAGTACCAGCGCTTAGGGCTTTTCTTTCTTTTATTACTCGTTGGTGGCATTGGCGGCTGGGCAGCATTTGCTTCTCTTCAAGGCGCAGTTATCGCCTCAGCACAAATCACCGTAAAATCAAACTTGAAGAGAGTGCAACACCTTGAAGGCGGCATTGTTTCTGAAATTCTAGTGAAGGATGGTGACAAAGTCGAAGCAGGCCAAACTGTGCTGCGCCTAGACACAACAAAAGACCTCGCCAACCTTGCCTCACTCGACGCTAATCTAAACGAACAACTCGCTAGAAAAGCACGCCTCAGCGCAGAGAGAGATAAAAAACAAACAATTACTTTTCCCGAAATGCTTGTAAAAAAAGCTGAAAACTCAGCTGAAATAGCAAAAATTTTAAAGGGGCAAACCAATCTACTCAAAGCGCGCCAAGCTTCTATTTCAGGGCAGACATCTCAGCTAAAACAAAGAACCGAGCAACTAAACGAAGCCATCAAAGGTATCACAGCGCAAGTTGCGTCGAAAAAAAGCCAATTAACGTTCATTCGCAAAGAATTAACCGACCTGCAGTCCCTGCAAGACAAAGGCCTAGTCCCACAAAATAGAATACTTGCACTGCAAAGAGAAGAAGCCAGGTTGCAAGGTGAAGCCGGTGAACTTGTCGCCTCAACCGCCCGCACCAAAGTGCAAATCAGTGAAACAGAAATTCAAATCCTGCAAGTTGAAAAAGATCATCTCTCATCAATCCTAACCGAACTGAGAGAAACAACAACACAGGCCAATCAACTAACCGAACAGAGAACAGCCCTTGCCGATAAACTAAAGCGCATGACCATCATCGCACCAAAATCAGGTATCATTCACCAATTAGCGGTACACACAATTGGCGGCGTCGTCGCCCCAGGCGACCCTGTATTAATGATCGTCCCGCAAAATTCAGAGTTAATATTCGCGGCAAGGGTCAACCCGCAAGATATTGATCAAGTCTTTAAAGGTCAAAAAGCAAATGTACACCTAAGCGCCTTTGACCAACGAACAACCCCAGAAGTCACAGGGGTTGTCACTCTCGTTTCTGCAGAAACCACGCAAGATCAACCCAACACACCTCCTTATTACAAGGTTCATGTTGAGCTGCCAAAAGATCAGATGGCAAGAATTAAGAACATAGAATTAGTCCCGGGCATGAATGCAGAAGTCTTCATCCAAACTAAATCAAGATTGGTCTTTGAATATCTCCTCCAGCCCCTAACAGACCAAATCCGCCGCACCATGCGCGAGCCGTAAAAGAGGGCACGATCCAAACTCCAATTAGATGTAGCATCACGAAGAAGGAGCATTACCTTTTTCGGGCAATGGAACATGACGCCTTTGGCGTCCGGTGCCTAGCACCGCCCCTCGGAGGCTCAAGCGCCATAAGCGCTTGAAATAGCCGTGAGAGAAATTAGAGACTTATCACCTTACCCGGGTTCATAATATTATCGGGGTCTAAGCTCAGTTTAATTGATCGCATCAAATCCATCTCAACAGAGCTTTTCTTCTGAGCTAATAAATCACGTTTCATCACACCAATCCCGTGCTCCGCGCTGATGGAGCCGCCAAATTCCAGCACCAAGTCATAAACGGCACTGCTTAAAGGTTCCCACTCATCAAGAAACGCTTGTTTGTCCATTCCAATAGGTTGGCTAATATTATAGTGAATATTCCCATCCCCAAAATGTCCAAACGGAACAGGCCGCGCCCCTGGGATCATGCGCTCAACCAAAGCGTTGCCTTGGTGAATAAATTGCGGAATGGCTGCCACAGGAACTGATACATCATGCTTAATCGAGCCACCCTCAGGCTTTTGCATCGCAGACATCTCTTCACGTAACGCCCACAGCTTTTTCCGCTGCGCTTCAGAAGAAGAAATCACACCATCCTCGATCAAACCTCGCTCTAGCGCACCTCCCAAAACATCTTCCATCACCCCCTCAAGCAAACCGTCTTTGGTGCTCTCAAGCTCAATCAACCCATACCAGGGAAAATCCTTTTCTAGTGGTTCAGCTTTTTGAGAACCATGCTTGAGAACAAATTCAATACCCGTCCGGCAAATCATTTCAAATGCGGCAAGAAAACTTCCCGTCTCACCACTCACATAGCGGAAAAATTCTGAAAGCTGCTCAAGGCTTGCACACCCAACAAAGCCAACTTGCCGCTCAACAGGTTTCGGAAACAGTTTCAACGTTGCACCCGTGATAATTCCAAGTGTGCCCTCAGCCCCCATAAACAGGTGCTTCAAATCATAGCCCGTATTGTCTTTGCGCAAATCAGTCATCCCCTGCCAGATTTCACCAGATGGCAAAACAACTTCAAGCCCAAGCACCAAATCACGCATCATGCCATATTTTAAAACCTGAATGCCCCCAGCATTGCTCGAAATATTTCCCCCAATCTGACAACTCCCCTCAGATGCCAAACTCAAAGGAAACAACCGTTCATGATTATCTGCTGCTTGTTGCGCCTCTAGCAAAGTCACCCCGGCATCAACCACCATTGAGTTACTCGCCGGACTGACAGAGCGAACTTTTTTCATGCGGTTTAAGGAGACAACAATTTGCCGGTTTTGTTGATCCGGCAATTGACCACCAACAAGCCCTGTGTTCCCACCCTGCGGCACAAGAGCTGTTTTCGTCTTAGCCGCCAATTTAACAATTGCAGACACTTCCTCAACAGACCCAGGCAATAAGATAAGCGGAGATTTACCTACATATTTATCCCGCCACTCAACCAAAAACTTAGCTTTTTCATCCTCTTGAAAAAGAGCATAGCGCTCCCCAACTAGCGATGTGAATTGAGCAATTAATTCACTCTCTAAAGCCTGTGTCTTATTTGAAGCTTGGTTTTTATTTTGAGGTACAGTCATCATATCTCTTTCATCAAACTAAAAAAAGCAAAGCTTTAAGAAGAATTCGCCGCCCGCCGAAGCCGGTCATTAATAGCAAGCCCAACCCCTTCAAACGGTATAGGACGAACGGCAATACCACTAACATCTTGGTTGTCCAACCAATGCAAGCCCGCAAAAAGCCGCGCTGCCGCTTCTTCTAAATCGCCAGTTTCACTGAGATTATAAAAGGGCAACTCACTTACCAACCCCTTATCTTCCGCTCCAAACCCAAGCAAACCTTCACCCGCTAAAACTTCAGTCGCCTCTAAGCGAACTGACGTCTTCGGCGCATAGTGCCGAAGCAAAGCCCCCGGAGCGATAGGAAAGGAAGATGAACTGTCACCGTTTTTTTCTTTTATTTGCGTCTCATCAATAGCCACCTCAGGACATACAACACGCACACCAAGAACCGCCTCAAGCTCATCAACTGTCACAGGGCCTAAGCGCAACAAAACCAAAATCGGCAACCCTGTCTCGTAATCAAGTTCAGCTTTCACAATCGTAGATTCAAGACCGCGTTTAGTCTCACCACCATCAAGAATAAAATCTACTTTTGGGCCTAAATCTTGCCGCACATGCTCAGCAGATGTTGGGCTCAAGCGACCAGAACTATTCGCACTTGGCGCAGCCAACGCAACACCGCTTCGGGCTAAAAGCTCCTGAGAGAGCTCATGGTCCGGCACTCTTAAAGCAATCGTAGAAAGTCCTGCTGTCACAGCTTCTGAAATTCCAGCACTCTTTTTTAATGGCACAACAATCGTCAAAGGACCTGGCCAAAATTTTTCAGCCAGCTGATTAGAGAGCTCATCAAACTCACCGATCTCTTGTGCCAAATCAAGTCCTGGCACATGCACAATCAAAGGATTAAAATTCGGACGACCCTTCACAGTAAAAATCTTGCGAACAGCATCATCCTGCCGCGCATCAGCACCAAGCCCATACACTGTCTCGGTTGGCAAAGCCACAAGCCCGCCAGAAGTTAAAACCCCAGCTGCTTTATCAATGTCATCTTGCTGAAGTTGAGTAAAAGTCAAACAGTCAATCTCCAATAAAAAAATCCAATATAACAATTGGAAACAATCTAAACACAATCAGGCAACACTTGCATTGTTTATGAAGAAAGAACTAGACTCAAATAAAACAATCATCAATCAAATTAGAGAAAAATTTGGTAGATTTGACACTCGGACTTAATTAACACTCATACTTAATTGATAGCGATACTTAACAGGAAATCACGATAAATGAGCTACCAAGCACCTCTAGAAGATGTTCAGCATATTCTCACACACATTACGGATATTGATCAATTCATCAGTGACGGCCTAGCGCCAACTCTCGATTCTGAGCTTGTGAGCGCTATTTTAGAAGAAGCTGGCAAATTCGCAGCTGATCAGCTCGCCCCTCTTAACCAAGTTGGAGACCAACAAGGCTGCTCATTAGAAAATGGAATTCTCACAACACCAAATGGCTGGCAAGAAGCCTATACTCAATGGAAAGACGCCGGTTGGGCAGCCCTTTCAGCACCAGAAGAATTTGGCGGACAAAACCTCCCACACCTTCTCTCTCAAGCCGTCAGCGAGTTTTGGAACAGCTCAAACTTAGCCTTTGGCCTCTGCCCTCTCCTAACGCAAGGCGCTGTCGATGCCATAGCAGATCACGCGAATGATGAATTGAAACATGCCTTTTTAGAAAAAATGGTCAGCGGTGAATGGACCGGCACCATGAACTTAACCGAAGCCCAAGCCGGTTCTGACCTGTCCGCCGTTCGAACAAAAGCAACACCAAATGGCGGTGGTACTTACGTCATTAAAGGCACCAAAATCTTCATCACATATGGAGAACATAACCTCACAGAAAACATCATCCATCTTGTACTCGCTCGCCTGCCAGATGCCCCTGAAGGCACCAAAGGCATTTCACTTTTCCTAGTTCCAAAATTCATTCTTGATGAAAATGGAAATCCTGGAAAAAGAAATGATCTCATCTGTTCTGGTATCGAACATAAACTCGGCATTCACGCCTCACCAACTTGCACCATGAGCTTTGGTGATAATGAAGGCGCAACAGGTTATCTCGTTGGCGAAGAAAATCGCGGTCTCCACGCTATGTTCACAATGATGAATTTAGCCAGACTTTCTGTAGGCACACAAGGTGTCGCTATCATTGAGCGAAGTGCACAAGCTGCCATAAATTATGCCGATGATCGAACACAAGGCTCAGCCCTCGGCAGCCCTAGAGGCACATCAGATCCAATTATCAAACACCCAGATGTCCGTCGTAACATCAGCCTCATGAAAGCAATGACCATGGCATCCAGAGCCATCTGCCTCATGACTGCAAAATTTATCGACATTTCCATTCGCGCAGTAAATGAAGAAGAGAAGAAAGCAGCAGCTGAAAAAGCTGCATTCCTCACCCCCATCGCCAAAGCCTTCTCAACGGATTGTGCAGTGGAAGCAACTTCAATTGGAGTTCAAGTGCATGGTGGCATGGGCTATGTCGAAGAAACTGGTGCCGCCCAACATATGCGCGACGCCCGTATTTTACCAATTTACGAAGGGACAAACGGCATTCAAGCGCTCGATCTTTTGTTCCGTAAAATCTCATTAGATGGAGGTAAAACCTTAAAGGGCTTCATGAAAGAAATGAACGAAATACAACAAGCTTCAAATGAAACAACAGACCTTCAAAATCAGCTTGGCTCATATTTAAGTTCAGCTTTAAATGATTTAACAGAGACCGTTCAATTCTTGGAAACAGAGTTTAAAGCTGAAGGAAACAACAACCCTTCAACGCTCTATTATGCAGCCACACCACTATTGCGCTTGCTAGGTCTTTGCTTGGGAGGCAGTTACTTAATCAAGGGGGCGATAAATTCTGAAAAAGCAAACGAGCCCCAAGCCGAAAAACAAAAAGCCCTCGCCGCCATTTTTGCCCACCAGTTCCTAACGCAAACAAGCGGGCTAAAGCTACAAATCATAAAAGGAGCCGCAAGCCTAGAAACCCAAACCAACCAAATTTTTGGTATATAAAGAATGTATGCTAAAAGCGCAGATGCAGATGGAAAATTGAAGAAACAGCATCTAATAAATACTCACCGTACGAAGAAGGAGCTCAGCCTACTTCAGGCTGAGGGACATGGCGCAGCGTCAGCGCAGCCCGGCGCAAGCGCCGCCCCTCGGAGGCCCAAGCGCCATAAGCGCTTGGAATAGCCGTGAGAGAAAGAAAAGAGCACTTAAAATGTCCCATATTTCAGTCTCAGTAAATGAAACCATTCAGCACATTCAAATCTGCCGGGCAGATAAAATGAATGCGTTCACGGATGAGATGTATCAATCAGTCGCGACCGCTCTTAAAAACAGTCACAAAACAGATGAGATAAAAGTCAACCTTATCAGCGGTGTACCTGGGTGCTTTACCGCAGGTAATGATATCTCTGATTTTTACACCTATGCAGAAAAGGGAAGTTTTAGTCCTGGCATCATAGATTTTCTGACAACTCTTGGCACATTAGACATGCCTTTAATTCTCGCCATAGATGGCCCAGCAGTTGGCATTGGCACCACTATGGCTTTCCATGCTGATTTGGTCTACGCCACTCCAGAAGCCATCTTCGCCACACCCTTTGCAGATTTAGGTGTCACACCAGAAGCCGCCTCATCTTATCTCATGCCAAAAACCATGGGGCATGCAAGAGCCTATGAAATGCTGGCCCTGGGAGAAAAGTACTCAGCCGAAGACGCCCACCGCGCCGGGTTTGTGAATAAAATAATCGAGGCTGATCAACTGATTTCTCACAGTCTAACAATCGCTAAAAAACTCTCAAAAAAACCTAAGAACTCACTACTCATAACCAAACAACTTTTAAAAACAGAACGAGAGTACATCCTCTCAGTGATGGAAAAAGAAGTTGAAATCTTCTCAAAACAATTACAAAGCAAAGAAGCTAAAGCCGCTTTTGCTAGCTTTTTAAACAAAACAAAATAAGATCAATATAAAGAAGGTAGTGTTAAAAAAGGTTATCTTGACGAAGAAGGAGCGTTGCCCTTTTCGGGCAATCGGACATGACGCCGCGAGGCGTCCGGCACCTAGTGCCGCCCCTCGGAGGCCCACCGCTTCAGCGGTGGAATAGCCGCGAGAGAAAAAAGGCGCAATAACAGCGACGGTTGTTGATAGGCAACCTGAAGGAGCATTTAAAATGTCAACAAATCCATCACTAAAAGATAAATCAATATTCATCACAGGTGGCTCAAGGGGTATCGGCCTAGCCATTGCAAAACGGGCAGCTGAAGACGGGGCCAATGTCACCATCGCCGCCAAGACAACCAAACCTCACCCCCAATTACCCGGCACTATTCACTCAGCTGCCGCAGAAATTGAAAATACTGGTGGCAAAGCACTCGCCGTCGAAATGGACATCAGGCACGAAGAGATGGTCAAAGATGCCTTAGCCAAAAGCGCTGATCACTTTGGTGGAATTGACATTGTTATAAATAACGCCAGCGCCATTTTCTTGCAGCCAACGGAAAGTTTAGAGATGAAACGCTTTGACTTGATGCATCAAGTCAACGCCCGTGGCACCTTTATGGTCTCCAAACACGCACTCCCTTATTTGCAGAAAGCGGAAAACCCACACATCCTTATGCTCTCACCACCCTTGGATATGAGTGAAAAATGGTTCTCACCTCATGTCGGATATAGCATGGCAAAATACGGAATGAGCTTGGTTGTTTTAGGGCTAGCCGGCGAAGTTAGAAAACAAAACATTGCTGTGAACGCCCTTTGGCCGCGCACCACCATCGCAACTGCTGCCATTGCCAACAATTTTGGTATGGATGCCATGAAACAATGCCGCAAACCAGAAATCATGGCAGATGCCGCACACATCATCTTATCGCAACCTTCATCAGAAATTACCGGCCAGTTTTTCATAGACGATACTTTATTGGCCAAACACGGAATGGATAATTTTGATCAATATAGAGTGGACCCAACAAAAGATTTAATCCCGGATTTCTTCGTCCCAACTGATGACACCCCACCCGAAAGTTTAAAAGCGCTGAAAGAAGAAGAATAAATAGACAAAAAATAATTGATTTTTTGTATAAAAATCCATCAACTGAACATAAATTCATCGATTACAACACTAAAAAACACTAGCCTCCGTAAGGCTTTCAAGGCAAGATGAACTATGTCAACGCTATATTTAACACATCCTTCATGCCTCGAGCATGAAAATGGTCTAGGTCACCCAGAAAGACCAGATCGCCTGCGCGCCATCGAAAAACTCTTAAGTCATGAACTATTTAATGACCTAACAAGAGAGCAAGCCAAAAGCGGCAGCATCGAACAAATCGCACGCGTGCATCCTCAAAACTATATTGACCTCATTGAAAACAGTCGCCCAACGGAAGGTCATGCATATATTGATCCAGACACATCAATGAATAAATATACCTGGGACGCCCTATTAAATTCAATCGGCGCAGCAACTTACGCCGTTGACCAAGTCATGACCGGTAAGCATAAAAACGCATTTGTCGCCACACGGCCACCAGGCCACCACGCAGAAACAACTAGAGCCTGCGGCTTTTGTATCTTTAACAATATCGCCATCGCAGCTGAACAAGCGCGCAAAGTTCATGGTGCAGAGCGCGTAGCAGCGATCGATTTTGACGTCCACCACGGCAATGGCACACAAGATATTTTCTGGTCAGACAAAGATCTATTCTATGGCTCAACCCATGAAATGCCGCTTTTCCCAGGCACTGGTGCCAAAAACGAGACCGGCGTCGGGAATATTTTTAACGCCCCTCTTTCTTCTGGAGATGGCGGAGAAAAGTTTGCTGAAGCCATGAAAGAGCGCATTCTTCCAACCTTAAAGAATTTTTCACCAGATATTTTGTTAATCTCTGCCGGGTTTGATGCTCACACAAGCGATCCTCTAGCCAATATTCACCTGAATGAAAAAGATTTTAGCTGGATATCAGCGGAATTGATGGATATAGCTGATAAACAATGTGAAGGACGGGTTGTTTCCATTCTCGAAGGAGGGTATCACCTTGAAGGCTTGGCGAAATCCGTTGGTGTTCATATGCAACATCTCATGAATGCCGCAAAATAAAGCCATATGTAAAAACAACACATAACGCAGTTGCTTGTGAGCAATCTAAAGCGTAAACCAAAAACGTGGTTGCTTTATTGCGGATGCTTTGTGGGCATCTGAAGCAAAGAAAAAAATCTAAAGCGCAAACAATAACGCGGTTGCTTGTGGGCAACTGAAGCGTAAAGAAAAAAGAATAAACTATGTCGAAAACAGAAAATAACGCAGATATCGCTGAAATGAGCTTCGAAACGGCTCTAGCTGAGCTTGAACAAATCGTTGGCCGCCTGGAACATGGCGATGTGCCACTTGCCGAATCCATCCAAATTTACGAGCGCGGCGAAGCTTTAAGAGCCCATAGTGATAAACTTTTAGCCAAAGCAGAGGCTAAAGTTGAAAAACTAACCCTCTCACCAGAGGGAAACCCTAGCCAAACTTCACCACTCGAGATAGAGTGACGATATTAGGCTAATCCCCTAAAGTCTTATATAAATTAAAGAAATTAAACTGCTGGATTAACTAACTGCTGGATTATAGTGTGAAACCCTCATTGCTCGATCAAATCAAAACCCCGCATGACATGAAGTCACTCAATGAGAGTGATCTCAAAATTTTAGCTGAAGAAGTTCGCGAAGAAATGATTGAAGCCGTTTCAATCACCGGCGGACACTTGGGTGCAGGGCTTGGTGTTGTCGAACTAACAGTGGCCCTTCACAAAACCTTTAATACCCCAACAGACAAAATCATCTGGGATGTTGGCCACCAAGCCTATCCGCATAAAATCCTAACCGGCAGAAGAGACAGAATTAGAACCCTGCGCCAACCAGACGGGCTCTCCGGTTTCACCAAACGTGATGAAAGCGAATACGACCCCTTTGGTGCCGCCCACTCATCAACGTCAATCTCAGCTGGCCTTGGTATGGCCGTAGCGCGCGATCTGGATGAAAAAGATCATAATGTCATTGCTGTCATTGGTGACGGTGCAATGAGCGCAGGCATGGCCTATGAAGCCATGAATAATGCTGGCGCCATGCACTCACGCCTCATTGTAATCCTAAACGATAATGACATGTCTATCGCACCGCCAGTTGGTGCAATGAGTGCTTATTTAGCACGGCTCGTCTCAGGCAAAACTTATCTCTCATTACGTGAAACAGCCAAACAACTGACAGCTCACTTGCCAAAATTCATGCAAGACAAAGCGCGCAAAACCGAAGAATATGCCAGAGGCTTCTGGGCAGGTGGCAGCTTGTTTGAAGAGCTCGGCTTTTATTATGTTGGCCCAATCGACGGGCACAATCTCGACCATCTTTTGCCCATTATGCAAAATGTTAAAGAAACAGAAAAAGGCCCGATCCTTCTTCATGTTGTCACGCAAAAAGGCAAAGGCTACCACCCAGCTGAAAATTCAGCAGATAAATACCACGGTGTTGGCCGCTTTAATATCATCACCGGCGAAAAAGAAAAAGCCAAAGCAAACGCCCCAAGTTATACAGGCACATTCGCCCACGGGCTTACAAAAGAAGCTGAAAAAGACGACAAGATCGTTGCTGTCACAGCGGCCATGCCATCAGGCACCGGGCTTGATACATTTGCCAAAACCTTTCCAAGCCGCACCTTCGATGTCGGCATCGCTGAGCAACATGCGGTCACATTCGCAGCAGGCTTAGCAACACAAGGCTACAAACCTTTCGCAGCCATTTATTCAACATTCCTGCAACGCGCTTATGATCAAATTGTTCATGATGTTGCCATTCAAAAATTACCTGTGCGCTTTGCGATCGACCGCGCTGGTCTTGTTGGCGCAGATGGCCCAACTCACGCAGGCAGTTTTGACGTTGCTTATCTTGCGAACCTTCCTGGGTTTACAGTGATGGCGGCCGCTGACGAAGCTGAGCTCATTCACATGGTGGCAACAGCTGCATCCATTAATGATGGTCCTTCAAGCTTTAGGTATCCACGCGGTGAAGGCGTCGGCGTTGAAATGCCGGACACAGGAAAAATCTTGGAAATCGGCAAAGGCCGCATCATCGAAGAAGGCAGCTCTGTTGCGCTGCTCAGCTTCGGCACACGCTTAGAAGAAAGCCGCAAAGCTGCTGAAATTCTCAGCTCATTTGGTCTGAGCACAACAATCGCAGATGCCCGCTTTGCCAAACCATTGGACGAAGCCATGATCGCCGATCTGGCTAAAAACCATGAGATTCTAATCACCATTGAAGAAGGTGCTGTCGGCGGCTTTGGCTCACACGTGGCTCACTATCTCACCAACAACGGCTTACTCGACAACGGCCTAAAGTTCCGCCAACTCACTTTGCCGGATATCTTCATCGATCATAACGCCCCAAAAGTGCAATATGACCTCGCCGAACTCAACGCCCCTCACATCGTAAAATGCGTCATGACAGCCCTCGGCAAAGAATTCAAAGTCGGGCAAGATTTAGCTTAAGTCGAAAAGTTCAAACTCTGAGGAAAAAGCGAAGAAAGTCACCTCAACTTACAAACTCTTCGCCCACTTAACTGACCAAGCTTTTAGCGGCTTGATCATGTCAAACACCTCACGCCCGTTCTTCGTGGCGCAATAACCATTTTCAGTCGTCTCGATCAAACCAGCTTGTTTTAATTCCTTTAATCGGGAATTAAGCACCGTTGGAGAAATGCCCTCACACCGCGCTTGCAATTCACGAAACGTAGCAACTCCCTGCTCGCACAGTTGCCACAACACCCCAAGAGACCACGGTCTCCCGAACAAATCCAAAAGCGCCATAATCGGCACACCAGTTTTAGAACCACGCACAGGCGTGCCCGGCATCGGAAAATTCGACATATCAACACCTCGCTACGTTTTTAGTAGCATATTTTTCGCAGCCATGTAAAATGCTACTAAAAACGTAGCATAGAAATTTTATAAGATTGAGTAAAGACCATGTCACATCCTCCGGATAATCTACCCCACCATGAAATCATCAAAGCGAAGCGCTCCACATCACAATGGTTGATCATGGTTCACGGTCTCACCCAGAATAAAAATCTATTCAACAAACAAATCCCGGAATTTAAAGACGATCTCAACCTTCTCCTCATTGACCTGCCAGGCCATGGTGGTTCTTCAAAGATAAAAGGACCCTATGGCCTAAGTGAATATGCACATGCAATTCATCAAGTCATCGCTCACCATAACATCACCAATTCAATATTCTGGGGCACCCATATAGGCGCTGGAGCTGGGCTCCTTCTTGCTTGTCAAAAACCAAATCTATTTTCATCACTGATACTCGAAGGTCCTGTGTTCCCAGGTCGCAACTTCCCACTCGTCTCTAAGCTTCTTGATAAAATTGCTAAAGTCAAAGCAACAAAAGGGCTGACAGCCGCAAAAGAAACATGGTGGCAGAATGGACCATGGTTCTCAATCATGCAGCAAAAACCCATTGAATGTCGAGCAGCAGATCAGCTAAACCTCATAGAGGAATTTAAAGGTTTACCTTGGCTTCCAGAGCAAAAAAGCAACATAAAAATCAACCCAATTGAAACCCAACTCACAAAAATAAACTGCCCAACTCTCATAATAAACGGCGAGCATGATGTCCCCGAATTTATCGAAATAGCGAATGAGTTATACGAACGAATTCCTAACGCAAAGCAAAAAAGAATTGCAGAAGCCGGCGGCTTTCCACTTTGGGAATATCCAAAAACAGTCAATGAAGCTGTAAAAACATTCATTCAATCCCTGCAAAGTTGAAAAAAATCTAAGCCAAGAGCCCCATCCCCAATACATGATCGAGATAAATCGCAGCATCACGGAAATCAAAAATGAACGAGATGGAAATCACCAAAGCAATCACTCCCCCCCATAGCCCATAAAAACTAAAGCCCTTAAGAAAAGGGCGCTCTTTGAGCAAAATCAAAAATCCTGGCATCCAAAAAATAATATGCAATAAGGCAAACAACCCTGAAAGCGGTGTTAACTCCAAAATAGGAGCAACAAACAGAACAAATAGCATCATTAAAATAAAACCACCAACAAGCCACCTGGCGGCAACATGATGCCAAACAAACAAAATGCCCACAGCAAAACTGCCAACCAAAACTGATAACCAAATATTCAGCCATTGCGGCGTATTTTTCATCGCCGTCTCATTCCATAACTGTAAAGCCCCATGTCCTGGTTCATAGGTAGCTGCAAATGCGCTCTCAGCACTCACAAACCCAATTAAGAAAAGAGAAAAAACATAAAAAATATGAACATGAAGTTTGCACATGACAAAAGCCTTTCAGCAATAAACAGAAAATTTGAGCTACTAAAGAACCAAGCTGCTCCCCAATTGGGTTGAATGTGGGCACAGTCCTTATTACTGTTATATCTCAAACTTGTCGACCCTATGAAAATTACACACACTTAAAAAATTCATAGAACCACTATGAAAAAGCTTGACTCAAAGTTATTATATCAATAATTCATGATATATGGATAAATCAGACGCACTTTCATCATTCGCAGCTTTGGCTCAGCAAACCAGATTGGATGTTTTAAGGCTTTTAATTAAAGCTGGTGAACAAGGCATGTCCGCTGGGGAAATAGGTGAACAGCTTGCTATCAAACAAAATACAATGTCGGCCAACCTAACCAATCTGGCTCGAACAAATTTAGTCACCAACAAACGTGAAGGACGCTCCATTAGGTACTATGCAAACTTTGCTGGCATACGTGAGCTAATCGGCTTTCTAATGGAAGATTGCTGTGGCGGTAATCCAGAAATTTGCAATCCTCTCTTAGAGCAACTGAAATGTCCGTAAAAGAAATATCATCTAAATAAGCTTTGGTACCCACCTAAAAATGGATACTAATTTTAAAAACAATGCAGTTGCTCGCGACGATTGCCTATTACGGATGCTTTGTGGGCATCTGAAGTAAAAAAGAGTGCAACCGAAGAAACATTATAAAGAGTGAGGGCTCTATCTATTATGTATTCAAATCTACAGAAATACGCAGCTGAATTAATAGGAACAGCATTCCTGCTCGCAACTGTAGTTGGTTCGGGCATTATGGCCGAAAACCTTGCTGGCGGAAATATCGCCATTGCCCTCTTAGGTAACACAATTCCAACCGGTGCCATTTTAGTTGTCCTGATCACAATGCTTGGCCCCATTTCTGGAGCGCATTTCAATCCAGCCGTCACCCTCATATTCGTGCTTAAAAAAGAAATTTCAGTAAGTAACAGTGCTATGTATGTTTTACTCCAAATCATCGGCGGCATCCTCGGTGTTTGGGTTGCACACCTCATGTTCGACATTGATGTTATCCAATTCTCGGAAAAAGCGCGCACAGGTAATGCCCAATGGATCGCTGAAATCGTAGCAACTTTTGGCCTGGTTTTTACCATTCTCGCCACTCTAAAAAGTGCAGCACACACTGTACCTATGGCAGTAGGCCTCTATATCACAGCCGCCTACTGGTTCACGGCCTCAACATCCTTTGCAAACCCAGCAGTAACCATTGCAAGAGGGTTCTCAAACACCTTCGCTGGTATCAATCCAGACCATATTTTTGGTTTTATTATCGCACAATTAATTGGTGCTATTTTAGCGCTTGCTGTTTGCTCTTTCCTCTTATCCAGCAAGAAACAATCAGCATAAATTTCAGGCAAAATTGACGCTAAGCCAATTTTCAGGCACACTTGCACTTATCAAAGCGTACAACCAGACAAAATTTAACCGTCAGGGAGTGTGAATATGATAGGACATCAAAAGTGCTCGAAACAGCAAACGCGCATGAAACCTTCACTGCGCAATTTATGGCTTGTAATCCTGCTAAGCCCAATTTTTCTTTTCGCATATCACATACAATCGGCCAATGCCAAAACAACTAGCGTTGTCACATTCAACAGTGAATATGGCCTTATCCTCATTGATAGCATCCGCTCAAGAGCAGCCTTTGATCTCTTTGAGAGTTTAAATGTTCCAGTACAAAATGGTTTCTTTTATCAAACCAAAATCTTTGCCCCTAAAGATAAAACTTTTCGCATCGCATGCACATCTTATGGCGCAAGCCACGTCTGTGCTGTGATAGTTTACCCAAGTGAATATGCCAACTTAAATTTTGACACGGATGAAATTCGACTAAACCTACCAGCAAAATTTGCAAAAAAATATACAGATACATTTCCCAAAGATAAAAGTTCTTTCCAATTGCAAACTGAAGACAAGCGCTTGCTTATTAATTGGTCTAGAAATGGATTACGCATCAAAAATTTCCGTTTTAAAGGTGATCATCAAAGACCAAAAACCAAAAAGAAACGTCCACTTAATAAACCACCCCACATAGAACTATAAAAACGTCTTACATCGTAAATTGTTAGTTGTTCAACCTACAAACAACACATATCTTTACCTCCATCACTCCATTATACCTAAGCTAACCTCGCTCCCCCACCTCTTCGATCTAACAGTAAACTTAGAACCTTTTGCCCCTTGCAAGCATGTCATTTTTGTGCAAAATACCATAAAAACGTAATTAATGCATATTTTTGCACTAAAATAACGATCATATTAGGGTGAAAGAGAAATTCATGTCCAAATTTTTACAAGTCGCAGCTGTTCTCAGTCTTTGCATGTTTACTGCCCCTCTTTCCGCCACAGCTGAAGAAAAGTCGATTATCTTACAATCAACGACCTCAACAGAAAATTCTGGTCTTTTAAATCACCTCATCCCCATCTTCAAAAAAGATACAGGCATCAGAATTCATGTTGTCGCAGTTGGTACTGGCCAAGCCTTAAAAAATGCCCAAAATGGCGATGGTGACGTCCTCCTCGTACATGCAAAATCAGCTGAAGAAACCTTTGTTAAAGACGGATATGGTGTTGAGCGCTTTAACGTTATGTTTAATGATTTCGTAATCCTCGGCCCTAAAAACGATCCTGCAAAAGTTAAAGGCCTGAAAAATGTCACCCTTGGGTTAGCAAAAATCTCAAACAAAAAAGCCTCCTTCATCTCAAGAGGTGATGACAGCGGCACCCATAAAAAAGAATTAAAATTATGGAAAAACGCGGGCATTACCTTAAACAGAGATCAGACCTGGTATAGAGAATCTGGCTCAGGGATGGGTTCAACTCTTAACATAGCCGCAGGGATGGGCAGTTATGTCATGTCAGACAGAGCAACATGGATCGCTTTTAAAAACAAAGCCAACCTGGAAATTCTCATTGAGGGAGACAAAAAACTTTTCAACCAATATGGCGTTATACTCGTAAATCCAGCGAAACATGAAAATGTAAAAGCCAAACTTGGCCAAACTTTCATTGACTGGCTAACAGGCCCCAAAGGGCAGGCAGCGATTAAAGCTTTCAAAGTCGGTGGAAAGCAACTTTTTTTCCCAAACGCCGAACCAGCGGCTATGAAAAAGGCTAGTTAACAAAAACAATCTTAAATCTACTCACCATTATAGCGAACAGACCAGATCTCAGAAACATCATACCCACCAAGCTCAGCAGCTTTCTCTTTAAATTTATCTTCAAGAGTAAAATCTATCAATGTTTGAAACGAAGGATCAAACCACCCCTTGCGGCACACCAATAAATCATACCGCTCCTTAATCACGGGCACAAAATCCAAATTCAACTGATCAGCAAAGCTCTTTAAACCAAAAGCCACATCAGCCTTGCCTTCAGCCACCTGCAAAGCACAATCTAATTCAGAGCGCTGTTCAGCCGTAAACTTACAAGCCTTAAGAGAAAAATCATTCTTATCAGCCAAAGACTGTAATAGAAGAGAAGACCCCGCCCCTGCCTGACGACCAGCTACTGTTTTTTTGCTTAAATGTTCAAATTCTTGAATATCCAACGGATTAGATTTCGCAACAATAAAACCGCGATCCCGCCACGCCCATTCAACAAGCACGGCCCGCCGAAACTCAATCTCTTCAGCAACAATATGCTCATTCCAGACATTACCCTGTGATGAATAAAGATGCATACCAGTGCTTAAAGCACTTCCATCCTTAAAGCGCTCCAGCCCATCAACGCTGCTATCAAATAAAGAGGCAAGGTCAGAACGAGATTCCCGCAAAGCCCACTCTAATAATGGGTCATGGCTACCAACAACAATGTTAGCCCGCTCCTTACGCCGAAGGGCGGAAAAACCAGAACCATTTTCAACCAACCATTGATCAATGGCTTTACGCGGGAAAAGCAGTTTCCCCGTAGCCCGGCTACAGGGAACTTCTCCAGAAGAAGCCAGGTCATAAACCCGGCGCTCTTTAATACGTAACAAATCAGCCAGCTCTTTGGTCGTTAAAAATTCTATAGATTGATATCTCATAAACCGCCTGAATTCTTCTATTTTTAGCTAAGGGCAACCCTTTGCAAAACAAAATTTAAAATAGTTTTCTTAAATTTGAACCTTTTTCTCAAGCCAAACGACATATCTAGTACGAAACAAAATGAGTGAACAAAATTTAAGTAAACCCAAATTTAAGTAAACATTGTATTTTAGGAGACTATAACATCATGTCATTGAACTCAATCATCTCAAAAACTGTTCCCCTATCCATTTTAATGGGTCTTTTAGCCATCTCAACAGTGAGCTTCACTTCAGTGAATAGTGCAAATGCCGCAACTCAATGTAAAAAAGCAATCGGTTCATATGGCATGTACTATTACAAAAAATCAAAAGCAAAAAGTTCAGCTGTAGGTCGCTGGGAAAAGAAAACAGCCATTCAGCACGGCATCGGCTTAAGTTTTTGGAATAACGCTAAAAAACGCAGCAACGTCTGTCAAAAACAAGCAAACAATACCTGGCGCTGCTTCGCTATCGGGACACCTTGCCAAACAAAAACTGTTTGTAAGCCAAAATTGAAAAAACACGGCATGTATTATTACAACAAGCAAAAAGCGAAAAGCTCAGCCAAAGGCCGTTGGGAAAAACAAGCTGCCATTCAATATGGTGTGAAATACAGCTTCTGGAATAATGCAAAAGTGAAAAACTATAAATGTAAAAAACAACCAAACAACACATGGCGCTGCGCTGCTATCGCAAAACCTTGTCACTAAATTAGATCACTAAGTTTAGTAAAATTTATACACAAAAAAGAACCCAACTCACCCCGAGTTGGGTTCTTTTATGCACAAAAGCAAGCCATAAGAAAAAACAAACCATCTACACGAAGAAGGAGTGAAACCACTTCGGCGTCAGGACATGGTGCAGCTACAACGAAGCTGTGGAATAGCGCCTGAGAGAAAAAGAATTAGCCAGTTTTCTTTTTCCGTCTCTGGCGCTCTTTATTCTCTTTTTTAAGTTCCCGTTGGCGTGTCGCAGCAATCGTTGCTTCGTCCCCCAAATGCGCAAGCCCCTTTTCAGCAGCCAATACCATTTGCTTCTGCCTCTCACGAGCTCTCTCACGTTCTGCATCAGTCTTGGTCGTGGCACAATAAGCGCACTGCACACCAAGCTCATACAAAGGATCAGCGCGGTCTTCAACACTCAGCGGTTGTCGGCACGCATGGCAAAGCAAAAAATCTTGCGGCACCAAATCATGCCCCACTGCAACACGCTCATCAAAAACAAAACAGCCACCTTCCCAAAGGCTTTCCTCTTCAGGCTGCTCTTCTAAATAGCGCAGGATCCCACCCTTTAAATGATACACTTCCTCAAACCCGTGCGCCATCATATAGCTGGATGCTTTCTCACACCGGATCCCCCCCGTGCAAAACATCGCAACTTTTTTATCCTTTTCAGGGTCAAGATTGTCAGAAACCCAATCTTTAAATTCAGTGAAACTCTTTGTCTTCGGGTCTACTGCGCCCTTAAAAGTTCCGATATCAACTTCATAATCATTTCGTGTATCAATCACGACCATCTCTGGGTCAGAAATAATCTCATTCCATTCTTCTGGGTTTAGATAAGTTCCAACCTGCTCATTCGGATTAGCCTCAGGCGCACGCAGTGTCACAATTTCCTGTTTCAACTTCACTTTCATACGCAAAAAAGGCGGCTTAGTGCTGTATGAATATTTAACATCAAGCCCAGCAAAACGGTTTTTAAAAATATTCCCTGCCTTAAAATAAGCAATCAACTCATCAATCGCCTCAACAGAACCAGCAACCGTGCCATTAATCCCCTCATTGGCTAGTAATAAAGTTCCCTTGATTCCTCGCGCATCACAAAACTCGGTTATCGGGCCTCGCAAAACTTCAAAATCTTCCAAAGTGACAAAATGATAAAGAGCAGCAACTTTAAAATCAGATATTTCGTGTGTTTCTGCCATAGCAGCCAAAACCTTCAATAACATGGGTGTGAAAATAACGCTGAAGCTAAGTTCTAAATAAAAAGATTAGCACAACACGTTCAGATCAAAGACAAGCCCTAATCTCAAAAATAAAGGCTTGTTTTGACAAGACGTCTAATAACTGTCAAGTCCACCCTTAACATTGATATAAATCAAGACCTTATTTAAAGAGCACTGATACCAATTTAAGGGTAAAACTACAAAACTGTGTGGAATTCACAATAGTTTGAAAAAACTTGAGAAACGTGACGATTTCACACTTGTCGAAGACCAGGAATTGGGTATTTTAACATTATGCTCACACAGAGAAATATAAACACTACAAAAACGCAAACTGCCAAAACAGTAAAACTTGGCACGCGTTATTCGCTTTTGATGGTTCTGATTATACAATTAGCAATCACGAGCATTCTTTGTGCGACGAGCAGTTATATTGCAAACGCTAACGCAATAACCATATGCACGGCCTTCGGCTTAAAAACCATCTCTTTAGATGAAAATGGTGAACCAGTTGAGCAAGAGCAACACGATGCTTTCAGCAAAACCTGTTTCCATTGCGCAAACAGCTGTTCTATGGCAGCTCTTGCCCCTCAGTCCGAAGAAGCAATCTATGCTGGCCTAAATCAAATATACCGGCCCACAGTCACAGAAGTTCTTAAATCAAAACTCCTTGCTCAAGGGCCGCCTCCGCGTGCCCCTCCAGCTCACGCATAAAATCCCAATTTTTCTAAATTAATAGAACCGAACACCCTTGGAGTATGCGCGCATACGATGAGGTGTTTCGTGTTCTCTTTTGTAGTTTTACATCGGAGTTTTTTATGTCTTTTCAATTCAAAAATACCACAAGCGTGCTTGTTCTAGCACTTGCAACAACTTTAAGTCTCTCAGCTCCTCTAAAAGCTGATGAAAGCCACGATAGCAACGGTCACAAGAACCACCGCGCTGATGGTCATGCCCCAATCGGCGTAATGGGCGATCACCTTCATAAAAAAGGTGAGTTCATGATGTCTTACCGTTTCATGACAATGGGCATGAAAGGGAACCAGCAAGGCACAGATAACATCTCAACAGACACCATCGCCACAACTGTTCCAAACCGCTTTTTTGGCACACCAGGCCAACCACAGACAGTCCGTGTGGTTCCAACGGAAATGACCATGGACATGCACATGATCGGCGCCATGTTCGCCCCATCAGATAATCTGACATTAATGGCCATGATATCTGTCATTGATAAAGAGATGGAACACATCACTTACCAGGGCGGTGGTGCTAATACAAATGTATTAGGCAAATTCAAAACGCGTACAAGCGGCATTGGTGATCTAAACCTCGGTGGTCTATACAGCCTTTATAACGATGGCACGACCAAAATCCATTTCAATGGCGGCCTCAGCATCCCAACTGCAAGCATAACAAGACGCGATGATGTCCTAACACCAATGGGCGGCAATCCAACTCTTCGCTTGCCCTACCCAATGCAGCTCGGCACAGGCACGTGGGATCTCTTACCAGGCTTGACCGTTCAAAGCCGCATGGGTGATTTTTCCTACGGCGCACAATATAAAGCCCGCTTCCATTTAGGTGATAATGATGAAGGTTACAGCTTTGGTGACAAACACGAACTAACCGGTTGGGTCGCATATCAATGGGCACCATGGATTTCAACATCACTGCGTCTAACAGGTATTACTCAAGCAGAAATTGACGGCATCGACCCTAACATCGTGGCCCCTGTTCAAACGGCAAACCCAGATAATTTCGGCGGCGACCGCCTCGACCTGGCTCTTGGTGTAAATATGATGGTCCAATCAGGTCGTTTTGAAGGACATCGTTTTGCACTTGAATTCGGCGCACCGATTTATCAAGACTTAAACGGTGTACAACTGGAAACTGACTACACATTAACAGTTGGTTGGCAAAAAGCTTTTTAAAGTTTTGCAGTAACTAAAAATTTATCTCTACAATCACAAAGTGCCCACATTGAAAAGATAACCAATTTATCAGTGCGTGTTGCACAAAAGTGGTCACCGGTTTTGTGAAAAAAACACGCCCAAAAAAACACTGGAACATTCAATTAAATTCATCAAAAAAGAATGTTCTAGTGTGGGCATTTTGCCTTTTATCAATGATAAAAATTTTTACGAAAGATCAAAAATGAAAGTTTTATTTTCTTCTCTTTTTGCTGTTTTAGTATGTCTAAGTTCACCTGTTTTGGCTGGTGAGAAAAAAATGAAAGACACAGCATCAAACCTTTCAATCAGTCATGTCTGGGGTAAGCCTAATTACGGCCCAAATGGCGCCGCTTATTTCATTTTGAAAAACAACGGCAAAACCGCCCGTCACCTCATTGGTGCAAGCTCTCCTCTCTCAGATAGAGTAGAACTTCACACCCATTTAAAAGAAGATGGTGTCATGAAAATGCGCAAGATGAAAGACGGCATCATCGTAAAGCCGGGTGAAACCCTGCGCTTTAAACCAGCTGGCAATCACGTCATGCTCATGAGCATGAAAGAAAAACTAAAGCCAGGCGCAACCTATGACCTTCATTTGAAGTTTAAAGACGGCTCAACAGAAAAACTAAAGGTCGCCATTAAAGATAAAGACCACGCAAAAGAACACAGAGGCTCAAACGCTGATGACAAGCGCGGCTCCAGTGCAGATAAAAAACGTGGCTCAGCCTCTGATGAAAAAAGAGAGTCTGGCAAAGATGAAAAACGCGGTTCAAACGCTGACGAAAAGAAGATGAAAAAAACTGAAAGCCGCGGTAGCGACGCCAAAGAAAAGCGCGGCAGCGAATAAGTCTCGTAATTTTATAGAATTACATACAAAAGGCTCAGTCTCACAAAAAGACTGAGCCTTTTTAATTTTCAACAATCTCGCTCCTACAAAAAGTTCAATTAGCTAAAAACGAAAAACGTAGGTGCCCAGCATGCGTCAGCGCTTTGCACTACACAATCCAAAACAAACACATTAGTCTCATCACCCCTAGAAAAAAACTAATCTATACGAAGAAGGAGTGATGCCTCTTCGGCATCAGGACATGGTGCAGCGACAGCGTAGCCCGGGGCAGCGCGGTTGCATGTGGGCAACCTGAAGCACGCCACTAAAAAGCAATAGCCGAGAGAGAGAGAGAGAGAGAGAGAGAAAAACAGTTGGCCCACGATCCCCAATGGATTACAGAACTAAACATTCTAAATCTCTGAAAAATCAGTGAACGAAAAACGTAGGTGCGCAGCACCGTCAGCGCTAGCGCTGCCCATCGGAGGGCCCGTTGCCTACGGCAACGGAATAGCCCGTGAGGCAAAAAGAGATTACCCTACCGCTAGCTTGGTTTCAAAATCAACACAAAGGCTTTCAATCAGTTCAGGGCCACGGCCAGAGGCAAAGCGGGCAATCTGGTCATTTTCGCGGGCTGCTTTGCGCAGCTCAAAAATCTGCCCTGCAGTGAGATGGTTAGAAAAAGCAAGCGCCTTGCGGCAAAACCCAATGACCTTGAAACTATCAGACGGGCTTTCATAGCTCACCAAACGGCGCACAAAAAGGTTTGTCAAACGTGGGCCCCATTGTGGTAGTTTCATCAAAGCGTCAATCACTTCAAGAGCAACGTCCTTGTCAGACATGCCCTCTTTGCGCTCAACGGCCTGCATAGCCCCAATAAGCCCAAGCGGAGCTTGTTCGTTCATCACACTCACAACCGGCTTGCCAGCACCCAGCGCAAAACCAACTTCCTGGTTGCACGTCACGCTTTCAATGGAGCGATCAGTGATAAGGCTGAGCAAACCATCCATTGCTTCAAGCTCGGTAACAATCTCAACCAACCATTCCGTGTTGGCTGCAATGTCTTCACCGGCCACAAAACAATCAATGCCGCCATAAGCAAACTGCTCTTTTAAAGCCAAAGCTTCTTCTTCTTGGCTCACAGAATGGCTAATGAAGAGTTTGAATATTTCTTCTTCGCTCGGCAGACCATACTTCTCATCCAAAGCACCACCAACCAGATATTGAGACTGAAGTGCAGCATTGAGCGCTGCAAGCTGATGCAGGGAGGCTGCTTCTAAGCGTTTAGGGAGATAAATATCATGAAACGAGCCAACCTTTAAAACAGACGGCAAGCCATATTTATCCATGAGCGAGACGATGTGAGACATCTTCAGCCGCTTGAAAGCGAGCTTAATCTCAGCAATGGTCTGTTCTTTGTTAAACGCGTTCATGAAAAGCCCCCGCATCTCAAAACGTTAAATCCATGAGGATAATTTCTTTTGGTCCAGCTTTAGAAAGGCGCAAATCACCCATTAAAACCGAATCAATCACAAGAATCGTACCCGAAAAACCCTTAACAAAAACTATTTTTCAAACCGCACACACTCCTAAACTCCGGTTTTCCATAACAAAAACATTCATCTTAAGGTTGATAGCTTCCTAAATGACACTTTGTTGTTAAAATTACGCGTATATAATTTAAGAGGGACTAGTCCCTTACTATCGATTAAATATTCTTTATAGCAGGCAGCTAAAAACAATCACCCCAAGGATCCCTCCATGAACAGAGAAGAAACCCTCGCCCTCTATGAGCTAGCTCAAAAAGAAGGCGTAGAATCCTGGAACACCTGGGCCAATGAGATGCTTGAGGAAAAGAAAAGACTGGAGCAAGCTGGGGAGTGGGAAGCAACAAAAAATTTGTTGGATGGCTTAGACCCCGCTAATGAAGTGACCAAAATTTGGCTCAAAAAAGCCGAAGCTAATTTCTCTAGTAAAGGAGCCCCGCATACTTTTGAACAAGACGCCAATTTTTCTAATTTCATTTTTCCCGGTTAAACTTCATTTCACTCTGCCACATTCAAGGAAACAGCCTCGTTCAACACCGCCACATTCAACGGAACAGCCTGGTTCACCGACGCCACATTCAACGGAGAAGCCTGGTTCACCAACGCCACATTCAAGGAAGGTGCCCTCTTCGACACAGCCACATTCAAGGGATTTACAGCTTTTGTGAGGGTAAAATTTGAAAGGGAAGCAAATTTTAATGCCATTCGATCTAAAAGTGCATTTACGCTCGAAGGCACCCAGTTTAAATCAGACGTGCCAAATTTCATTCAAGCTCATTTTGAAGAATCCCCCCGGTTGGATCACATCAATCTAGGTCAAAAGGTCCAGCCGGGGGGATTCATGAGCTCCATATTATCCCCTGTCAAGTCTGATGTCAAAGCCCGTTACCAAGCCCTCAAACGCCTTGCCATTCAGGCTCATGATCATGATCATGAAAACGAACAGCTATTCTGGGCCTGCGAAATGCGCTCCAATCGCTCATTAAGGCGACCAGAGCTAACTAAAGCAAAATGGAAAAAACTGTTCCCTTCACGCAACGCCCTGCGCCTTTTCTCTCCTCTTTGGTGGGGAAATATTGCTTACGGGCTCGTCTCAGATTATGGCCGCTCGGTTAGCCGCCCCTTCATCACCTGGGCCTTCATTGTCCTCACCATGATGATCGTTCACCTCTCAACCCATTTTGACAAACAAAAGCAAGAAGCAAAAACCAACCCAAACCTCACCGCCTACCAAACTAATTTCAGCAGTTGGGTTTCAAAGACCGCAAATGAAAAAGGCACGCCCCCCTTTAAGCTCAAAGGAATTAGCGACAAAACCTGCGATCCTTTATTTGCAAGTTTTCACCTCTCTATCAAAAAAGGGTTACTCGTCCTTGGATGGGACGCCTCAGAAAAATTCACACAAGATTATGCGTGTCTTTATGGAGTGAACAAACAATATCTCGCTGTTGAAAAAGGCGGCGAAGTCGTCCCCATCATCCCCAACAACATCGTCGCTTGGCAAATGATCCAAACACTCTTATCAGCGATTTTAATCTTTTTATTCCTCTTAGGCCTACGCAATAATTTCAAACTGAAGTAATCACACCGCCCCCTCCTCCGTCATCCCGGGCCCCGACCCGGGATCCACAGCGGTGCGCACAGAATTTGCCAGTAATAACTAATGCCTAAACCAGCCGAGGCGTTAAATTTGAAGGCTCACCAACATAGGCATAAAAAGAGAGATGGATCCCGGATCAAGTCCGGGATGACATCGAGAAATTAAGAAAGTTATTGAGAGCATAGATAGAAAAGGTAAAACTCTAAAACCTATTTCTTAACCCCATAAGCTTGTCTTTGCGCCAATAAAGTTTCGAGAAAATTATTCGACAAATCGAAACCTTCATGCTGGCTAAAATCTTGAAGAATAAAAGTCTTGGATGAGGCAGCAATTACCCCTTCACCGTGCGAAGAAACAAATTCTTCCTCGCTGAGGGAGCCGTCTTTATCACGATCAAGATCGGCAAAAATATTCTCAGTCTCCCGCACATGGGCAAATCTTGCCGAACTAAAAGCACCTTCTTCATGCAATTTTCGGTATTCCTCAAAAGAAAGGGACTGATCCTGATCCCCATCTCCTTCATGAAACTTCTTAGTCGCAAGTGTAGAAATACTATCTAACAAGTTGATTGGCTTAGCATTTCCAGGAAGTTTTATATCAGTCATAAAATGGCCTCTTTAAAACAACTTCAAAAAGCGAGATCAAAACAATCGTCACTCTCGTAAAAATCATTATAAAAAGAGAAGCAATTTACAGACCAACCCCAGCCCAATAAAAAAGGCCAGCAAAAGCTGGCCTAATTCAAATCTAAATATACGAAGAACTAACTCCCTCAACCTGCCCCAACTCAAACCTATCGACACGAAGAAGGAAGCGAGCACTTACGAGCGAACATGGCGAAACCCCAGTGAAGCCGGCGCGTTGCGCTGCCCAGCGGAGTGGCCCATCGCCTTTGGCGATGGAATAGCCCCGTGAGTTTTAAGAAGTCAAAATTCGTCTCGCAATCACTTGCGCTTGAATTTCAGCAGCTCCTTCAAAGATGTTCAAAATCCGTGCATCACAAAGAACGCGAGACACTGGATATTCAAGAGCAAAACCATTACCGCCATGAATTTGCAGCGCATTGTCAGCTGAGCTCCAGGCAACACGTGCACCGAGGAGTTTCGCCATACCCGCTTCAACGTCACAGCGTTTCTCTTCATCCTTTTGGCGAGCAGAGAAGTATGTGAGTTGGCGTGTAATCATAATTTCAACAGCCATCATCACAAGCTTGTTGTAAACCCGCGGGAAGTTGACGATTGATTGACCAAACTGAATGCGATCATCTGCATAACGAAGACCAAGCTCAAGGGCACATTGCGCCACACCGATGGCACGAGCAGCTGTTTGAATACGAGCCGCTTCAAATGTTTCCATCAATTGCTTAAAGCCCTGGCCTTCTTCAGGGCCAAGTAGGTTTTCTTTCGGCACTTCAAATCCGTCGAAAGAAATTTCATATTCTTTCATACCGCGATAACCAAGCACTTCAATCTCACCGCCATCCATACCAGGCGTCGGGAACGGATCTTCATCTGTGCCGCGTTGTTTTTCAGCCAAGAGCATTGAAAGCCCGCGATAACCTTTTTCATCAGGTTTCGTGCGCACAAGAAGCGTCATCAGATCAGCACGAACCGGGTGGGTGATCCATGTTTTCTGTCCAGTGACCACATATTTATCACCCTCTAGCGTACCGCGTGTTTTAAGTGACGCTAGGTCAGAGCCTGTATTTGGCTCAGTAAAAACAGCCGTTGGCAAAATTTCACCAGCAGAAATTTTCGGAAGCCAATGTTCTTTCTGTTCTTGCGTACCACCACAAAGAATAAGCTCAGCCGCAATTTCAGAACGTGTGCCAAGCGAGCCAACGCCGATGTAACCGCGCGACAATTCTTCAGACACTACACACATAGATTCTTTGCCAAGCCCAAGCCCGCCAAACTCTTCAGGAATAGTCAGGCCAAACACACCAAGTTCAGCCATCTTGTCCAAGATTTCCATTGGCACATATTCATTTGCCAAATGCCACTCATGTGCATGCGGCACAACTTCAGCTTCAGCAAAGCGGCGCATTTCATCACGCATCGCTTCATATGTCTCATCAAGGCCAGTGTCACCAAAGGTCGCACTGCCTTCAGTCTTCATCATCAGCTCAATCACTGATTTGCGAGCCGTAGGGTTATTACCCTGGCGCATAAGCAGTTGAACAGATGGATTATCAAACCCAGCTAAATCTTCAGATGAGAGACCAAGGTCAAGCGGACGAACAATCTCAGTTTGGCTCATAGGAATGCCGCCAAGCATTTGTGTGAGATATTCACCAAAGCCAATTTGAACAATAAGAGTTTCTAATTCACCAAGGCGATCTTCTTCCTTCATGCGAACTGCATAATCTTGCAATTGCTTCAAGCTTTCCGCATAAGTCGCAAACCAGGAAAGACCGTGCCCTTCATGTTGAGCACTATCAAACTTTGCGGCATCAATCTTGCCATTGTCACCCACAACAGCTGCAAGCACATTCGCTTTTGCTTTTGTTGTCAGCTCTTCAGCTAAAGTCACACCTGCCTCAAGGTGGTCCATTAAATTAGGAATTAAGCCATTTTCAGCCATCGGCGCACTATCAACCGCAAGGTTCATAAATCTCTCCAAAATGAGTTTGAAATAAAAAAGGGAAAGCCCTTAAAAGCCAGCTATGCAGCAAGGAAAACCACCCATAAGTATTAATACGCACCTTTTATACAGTGAGGGAGAGGCAACTTGCAACAAGCCATTACAAAAAATAATACGCAAAAAGGCCAATATCAGAGCAATTTAGAACTAAATTTTTCTAAATACCTCAATTTAGCGGCCAAGAACTACATTTTATAAACAAAGAACTCAGTCTTTATCAACAAAAGATCTTTGTAAACTTTCAGCCAATTGTTTCGCTTTAGCTTTAAATCCTGTTGGTGCACCACTCTTTTGGTTGTCATTTCTATCATCACTCTCTTCAAGAGGAGGTAACCCACCTTCAGCAAATTTCTGTGGTTTATGTCCACGATAATGTAAGTCTGGGTTATTTGCTCCCCTCGGATACGCGGATGCAGCCTTTGCAGCCTCTGGCGGTAGAGGCGGGACACCATCAGGGCCTGATAAATAACCCGATTTTTGTTGGTGTTCAAAAGGAATACCATTCTCCATCAATTGTTGCGTATCCGAATAAGCCTGCCCATTCGGGATATCAGACCTATTCCTCGCCCTTTCAGCATCAGCCCGTCTTTTTGCAGCAATAATACGTTGAGTATCAGCATAAGCTTGCCCCTCATCCATCGGAGCAAACATATCAGGTGCAGCTGGTGGTAATCCCCCATCAACGTGAGATGGCATTGTTTGTGGTGGCAAGCCTTTTTGCGGTGACAGACCTTGAGAAGGGTCATGTGGAGGAGGGCTCTGTGGAGAAAAATCTTGAGGAGGAAGAGGCGGCATAGCACGCAACTCAGTGCCATCACCCAAAGGCGGAACATTTGCTCTACCAGCGACCTGAGATTCAGACAAAATTCCTGAACGTTCTATTTCAGACTGCCCTCTACCTTGTCCCTCTCTAGAAAGAGCCGGCGGCACATTTATACCACTAGCAACAGGTGGTGCTGGAGGGTGAGATATATTCGAAGGCGGCACAGGAGGACGAGGAGGGTGAACAGGGCGTCTCACATCAGACATATCCATCTGAGGGGCAACAGGGGGGGCCGGCGGCAAACTAATCGAACGGTCCTGTATGCTTAACTCATTAAATTCCTCACTTTGTGGAGGCAAAGGAGAAGAGGTATGAGAACGCTCAACAATAGGAGTTTGCAGTTGTGCTTTGCTATTTAAAGTCTCATCCATCTCACTTTGTGACTTAGATGCAAGATATTGCCCTAAAGTTCTATCGTTTCCTATTTTTGCTTTTATTTCAGGAACTTTATCAGAAACAGTTTCACCAACTTGCAATCCAACAATCAAAGAATCCTGAGCTGGGCTACCATCTTCTGTTGTTTCATCATTCTGAATACTATCAGAATGCAAATCCGAAGGGGCTATAGACCTTTCCATAAAAGAAGGATCAATTCCTTCCAAAGGTTCCGTTTGTCCTTCATCGGCTCTAAACTGAGGCCCTTCAGGCCTCAAACTATCTCTTGGAACAGAGATATCATCCATATATTCAGCTTGCGACGACAACGGAACCTCAGGAGATTGCCCTGCTTGTAACTCCGCTCGAAACTCTGGCATAGATATTTGCTCTTGCTGCGAGGTTTCATGCTGCAAAAAATCTTGCTGCAAAGGTTCAGAAAGAGGAATAGATAAATAACCATCTTGATTTCCCCCATCTGCCTCTCCGTTCTGAAGAGGAAAATCACTCTGACGATGAAAGTCACTCATTTCATCCAGATGGGAAGTCGGAGCATGCTCTGAAAGCTCATCAACACTATATGAATATGCTTCTTCATGATCAGGCGATGTTTCTTCATAGGATGGCTCTTGATAAGAAGTCTCAGTATAAAAAGTTTCGTTGTGAACATTTTCTTCCGGTGACTGAGTAAAGGAAGTTTCAGGTGTTACATAATATTCGGCATCAGATGAAGTTTCGAACTCATCGATAATAGGAGGAACATAGTCTTTACCTGTTGAAACTTCTTCGTGCCAAATAGCACCATCCCCCAACTCATCTACTTGTTCTTCTCTTAAGTCCTCATTAGATTCATAATTAGCGTCCTCCTCATCATCAATAAAAGCAGAAAGCTCGCTAAGTTCGTTTTGCCCCTCTTCATACGTTAAAACTTCCACTAGAGGAGACATGGCAGCCTCACCCTCAACTTCAACATCATCAAACACGGGCTGTGGATCAGGGTCCAAAAATGACACTTCAGCTGCACCATTTTGTTCTATTTCAGATTTTTTCACCATTTGATCTGTAAGAGCAGCAAGTTCAGCTTCTAGGGCTTGCTTTTTAGCAAGCAAAGCATCTGTAAATTCTTGCACTTCAACAGGCGGGTCTTCAGTAACTGCAGATAAAGAAACCTCTTCCTCCTTAGGGGGGACATAAAGATCCGCAGAATGAACAGCCTCATCTTCTTCATTGCTATCAAAATCACCCGCATCATCAATCTGCTCTTCAATTACCTCAGGATGAATTAAGTAATGCTCATTCAAAGAAAGGCGATCAAAAAGAACGTCATTATTGTTTTTTTGAGCATAATAAGTCGAGACGTTTTGCGTTAACAAAGCGGCTTGTTCAATCCAGTTTTCTCTGGAAACACGGCAAGGGTCAGATAATTCATCTGATAAACGCAACATGTCAGCTTCTCGAAATTCGGCAATATCAAGAAACGTATGAATGCCATGTTGAGACAATAGCTCCGAAACGTTTCCATCAATTCCCTGAATGAGTGTTAAATCATCAGAAACTTTTGGCTCACTCGAAACATCGCTACCTTGTAAAACATCAACCTGTAATTCATCTTTTGGTAACTCAGCGGCAACCTCATCTGTTTTATCTGCCTCAAAAACCTGAGTTACAGGCACCTCATCTTCTGTAAGCTGCACCTGCGTACTAATTACATCTTCTAAACTATCAGTTACTTCATCATCATTCACATGAGAAAGAGTTTCCTCCTCCTCTCTTTCACTGACCAGTGATGTTTCAGAATGGACAAGAGATGAGATCAAACTCTCTTCAAAAGAAGTGGCGACTGAAAAGTCTTGCTTTTCCTCCCCCTCACCAGCTGTAGACGCTACAGTTTCTTCTTTATCAGTGACAGTTCGAGTAACCGGGCTCACAACAATACGAGGTTTCTTAGCTCCAGCCGTCTTACCTAAGTTTTGATCAACAGATTCCGTCTCAGTTTGTGACCAAGATGACAACATATCATTTATAGTATTACCCGTTTCAGCAATAATAGCCGTACGTGTAGCATTACCATTCTTGTCAGCATCTGCGGAAATACCAGTATCTATGGGAGTATCAGGATAATCATTTAAAAAGAGCGCACGATTAATAAGGTCTAGGTCTTTAGCAACCGCACTAACCTTACTTAAAGCAAAATTTTTCGCGTCCAGTTCAATATCAGGAGCAACCCGAATTTCTCCAACCAATTTCTCAACTGCCGAAATAATACCATCGACAGATTGAATGATCTGATCATCTGAAGAGCTCATGAGCTGGTGTCCCTTTACTCAAAAATATAATAATGGTGAAGTACCATCAATTATTTCATTATTAAGCCGCACGATAAACTCAAATTATTGACAAAATAAGTACGGCTTCTAATAAATAATGCCATTTTAATGATGATATCATGGCAAAAAGAAAGATTCTTTCTCTATTTTAGTAGAAAAAAACAGAGATAGCTTTTTCAAACAAATAATTTCTGAAATTTAAAGAAAAAATAGCCGTGAGAAAAAAAGAGAGCTAGACGAAGAAAAAAGCACACTCCTTTTGCGTCAAGATAATGAGCTAGCACGGATACTAGAAGATAACTGAAGCAAGTATAAACGGTCATCCCGAAGAAGGAGTGATGCCTTTTGGGCATCAGGACATGGCGAAGCGCTTCGCGTAGCCCATCGCATTGCGACGCACCTCGTAGGCCTGACGCTTTAGAGGCAGAATAGCCGTGAGAGCGCAAAAAAAGAGGCACAAATTCTTGCGCCTCTTTTCATATAACATTTTGTAAACAATAAGCTTAAGCGTTACGTGCTTCTTCTAAAGTTTTCATACCAGCGCGTTTCGCACCAACAAGGCATGACATATTACCAGGCGCATGCTTATTTTCTAACATCTGCATGTGCGCTGCTGGAATACGATCCCATTCAAACACTTCAGACATACAAGGGTTCACATGTCCCTCAATAACCAAGCGGTTCGCGCTAGCAGCTTGCTTCAAATGCGCAAAGTGTGAACCTTGAATACGTTTCTGATGCATCCAAACATAACGCGCGTCCATAGTCAGGTTAAAGCCAGAAGTGCCAGCACAGAACACAACCATACCGCCACGTTTCACAACAAATGTCGACGCTGGGAATGTCGCTTCACCTGGGTGTTCAAACACCATGTCAACATTCACACCCTTACCAGTCACATCCCAAATCGCTTTACCAAATTTGCGAACTTCACTGAACCATTTGCCATATTCGTCACTATTAACAGTAGGCAGTTGGCCCCAGCAATTAAAGTCTTTACGGTTGATCACGCCTTTAGCACCAAGGCTCATAACGTAATCACGCTTAGATTCATCAGAAATCACGCCAATAGCGTTTGCACCAGCAGCTTTAATCAGCTGAACAGCAAACACACCAAGACCACCAGATGCACCCCATACAAGCACGTTCTGACCAGGCTTCACTTCGTGAGGCATGTGACCAAACAACATGCGATAAGCTGTTGCTAATGTCAGAGTATAACAAGCACTCTCTTCCCAAGTTAGGTGCTGAGGACGCGGCATAAGTTGTTGCGCTTGTACACGTGAGAATTGAGCAAATGATCCGTCCGGAGTTTCATAACCCCAAATTTTTTGCGTATTTGAGTACATAGGATCACCACCATTGCACTCTTCGTCGTCACCGTCAGTCATGTTACAGTGAACAACAACTTCATCGCCAACTTTCCAGTTTTTCACGTCTTTACCAACGGCCCAAACAACACCAGAAGCATCAGAACCAGCCACATGGAAATCATTTTTATGAACGTCAAACATAGAAACTGGCACACCAAGTGATGCCCAAACGCCATTATAGTTAACACCAGCAGCCATATTAAAGATTAGAACATCTTTTGGCCCCAGATCCCAAGTCGGCACAGCTTCAACTTGCATAGCCTTATCAGGGTTGCCTTCACGCTCTTTGCGAATTGCCCAGGCATACATTTTCTCTGGCACATGTCCAAGCGGCGGAATTTCACCGATTTCGTAAAGATCTTTTTCAGTCATTAACTATTCCTCTAATTCGCTATCGAAATATCATTCAATCACACCTTAAAAAACAAGTCCTGTACCTGTTAGAAAAGGTGTCATTAAAAATCTATATTGTGATGAGTGAAGCAATATGCAGTGACAAACCTACCTCCCCAAACTGTGGTGGTAGAGCTAAATGCCGGCTCCCCAAAGTCAACTCATGCATAATAAAAGCAATTTCCTGACATCTTTCTGAGACAAAATCAACCCTGCCATTAGCTATCAAGGGTTCAATAACCCAAAATATAGACATTTTACCAAAAAATTAGACCAATTAGGGGGGGCGAAACCGAGGAAAAAAATATTTAAAATTTTAATCAGTTTCATTCAACCAAATTAAAAGTCGTTCAATTCTTCTATGATATACACTCTAAATCATCAAAAGTTCTATCTGCTGGACCAACAAAACAAAAGAGTTTGAAAAATGATGTCAGAAAATGAAGAGCAAAAAATTAAAGCATATTTAACATCAAGCTCTCTCTGTCAAAGATTATTGCCCCTCGCAATCATTATATCCGTCTTAACTCTGGCAACAGCACTAATCATTTCTTTAAACGCAGGCACTCTTTTCTTCAAAACTGAAACAAGCTACTTAATGACCCTCAGTTTAGAAATGATGCTTCTCCTGTCATGCACCATCGCCATTTGGAAAAAAACAATCCAGTGTTAAGTTACCATTAAAAAACAAGGTCACTTATAAATCATTCATCCTTCAACAAATCAGGTCGGCGTTCTCGAGTAAGCTTTAAAGACTGTTCATGCCGCCATTTCTCAATTTTACCATGATCCCCGCTCAGTAAAACTTCAGGAATAGCGTCTCCCTCAAATTCTCGCGGCCGCGTATAATGAGGATGCTCAAGTAAGCCTCCCTCAAAACTCTCATTCTCCAAACTTGATTGCGCCCCTAAAACACCATCTCTCAACCGAATAACCGCATCTAATAAACAAAAGGCTGCCATTTCACCACCGGTCATAACAAAATCTCCAATGGAAACTTCTTCTAGTTTTCTCGAAGCTATAACCCGTTCATCAAGCCCTTCAAACCGGCCACAAACCAAAATCAAACCATCCTCGCAGGCAAACTCTCTAGCTAGGTCTTGATCAAAAGGTCGCCCCCGCGGAGAAAGATAAACACGGCGCGCTGTCGGACATAGCTCGACTGCTGCATCAATGGCTTTGGCAGCAATGTCAGGCCTGAGAACCATTCCAGGGCCACCGCCTGCAGGAGTGTCATCTACCGAACGATGTTTATCTGTGGCAAAGTCCCTAAAATTAATGACATCCAAATCCCATAGACCTTTCTCAAGCGCAGTGCCAGTAACACTCGCACCAAGAGGCCCAGGAAAAATTTCAGGAAAAAGCGTCAAACATATCGCACGCCATTTTGGACAATCAGGATCAACAGTCATGATCACTCCTCAAAAAGGAAACTATCTAAAGTCATATTTGGATTATTGTTGAGTGTCTACTATCAGCAAAAACCGATAGTTACCAGAAAGTCAGTAATACGAAGATATAGAATTAGATATGAGAAAAAGATCAAACGAATGACGAGACCAGAAAAAAACAAGACAGACCATATCCACAATTTGAGAATAAATGCTTACAGTGAAACCAAGAGAGGACAGCGAAACAAATTCAGCAAAACTTCAAAACCATCTTTTTCAGCAGCCAATGGACAGCCAGGTAACAAATAAAGCAAGCCTGTTTTCAAATGGCCAATTTCCCATAAAAGTCGAGATTGATCCATACGCTTCATGCCATAAACCAATAAGTCACCAAAGAAATCAGTCTCTAGGTCACTGCGCAACTCTTCTTCACGCTCAATCACATCACCAATACATAAAAGAACAACCGTTTGCTCAAATGTCTGTAAATAATCCCTGAGCATATTCAATCCCGCTTTCCAGGCATCATAAGAATGCACAAGAAGAACAAGAGGACCAGAACCAGCACTCGCACGCGGCCCAGCCATTAAAACACCACCACTGCAGTTACTCTCTTTTAAGTGCATGTAATCACGGGTCAATTGCCGCGCAGACAAATGCTCTCCCATAACAATGATATTGTCACGGTCACAATAAGAGTGAAATTGAGCAGAAACATTTTCCGTTATCGTCAAGAAATCAGCATCAATACGAGCAGCTGCAGACCGTCGGCGTACCTCACGCTCTAAAGCACGCATAGCAATTTTATTTTCCTTTTTTAATTCATGAAGTTCAAAGCCACGCCGAGAACCGCACAAACCAACTTCTTTAGAAAAGGAAAAACGAGAGGCCTTTAATAGCTGTTCATTTTCGAGATAAAGAGCACGAATAGGCAGACTTGCGCCTTTCGCCATTTGAAACCCGACAGAAAGGGCAGCTTTGTTTGGGCAACGCCCACCAAGCTTTAATATAATCTGTTCAGCCATTCAATTCGTCTCCTCATTGTGCGGATGCTTTGTGGGCATCTGAAGCACAATTAAACTCTAAGGAACCCTAAATGATTCGTGACAAAACTAAGAAGATAAATAATCAACAAAAAGATTATTTCTGAAAATCAGTTTATAATTGAAACATATAATCAACAACCCCACCAAATGAAAAAATCAGCTGCAAGATCATTTTTAATATTCAATTACATAGACTTATCAACAAAAGCTGAGAAACAACAAAAGAATAGATTAACAAAAGGTTAACACATTAGCCAGCAGGACCGTCACCAAATGAACGTCGCATATGAGCAAAATCAATAAGTCGAGCTTCAACACCGCGATTTAATGATCCACTTTCAAACACACCTTTTCGAGAACGACCACCAGCTTTCACACCAGTTAAAATTTCTAGTCCTTCATCAATATGCTCGATAGACCAAACATAAAAATCACCGCGCCCACACGCAGCTACAACATCCTCACGTAGCATCAAATGAACCCGGTTGGCATGAGGAATAATGACCCCCTGGCTGCCAGTTAAACCCCGCTCTGAACAAAGGTCAAAATAGCCTTCAATCTTTTCATTCACGCCGCCAATCGCCTGCACACCACCTTGTTGATTAACCGAACCAGTAACAGCAATTCCCTGACGAATAGGAACTTGAGAAAGCGCAGATAACAGAGCAAACAATTCAGCAGCAGAAGCACTATCACCATCTATACCACCATAAGATTGTTCAAACACCAGGCTTGCACTCAAAGCAAGAGGTACAGTCTGAGCATAAGTGCCAGCCAAATAGCCCCAAAGGATCATAACACCCTTTGAATGCAAAGGCCCACCAAGCTCAACTTCGCGTTCAATATCAACAACTCGGCCAGCCCCCATCCGAACACGAGCTGTAATCTTATTCGGACGACCAAATGTATAATCACCGTGCTGCAAAACACTCAAACCGTTAATTTGGCCAACAACTGCGCCATCAGTTTCAATCATTTGCAAATCACGAAGAACCCCCTCACGATGGCGTTCTTTAACTAATGAAGCACGTCTATCTCGTTTGCCCAGCGTCATCTTAATGTCTGAATGTGCCGTTGTTTTCCTCTCATCTTTAGAAGAAAGGTAATCTGCCTCTATCAAAATATCCTGCAATTGAACAAAATTAATATAAAGTTTTTCGCCATCACCTGCTTGCCTGGAGCTCTCTTCAATCAATCGCCCAACAGCAACAGCATCAAGTGGTTTCAATTTCTTCTTGTCTAAAATTCCTCGGATAATTTGAGCATATTGCTTTTCAGCTTCATCACTCCGATCTATACGATCTTCAAATTCCGCTTGAATTTTAAAAATATTCGCAAATTCAGGGTCAACTTCTTTTAAGCGATAATAAATTTCACGTTCACCAAAGAGTATGACTTTCACATTCAATGGAATAGCTTCAGGCATTAAAGAAACCGACTTCAAAACAGAACCATCATCAATAGGAGATTGCACGCGAATTTCTTTGTCAATCAATGCCTGCTTAAACCCTTCCCAGGCAAAATTATTTTGTAACAGTTTTGCGGCATCAAGCAATAAGACACCGCCATTCGCTTTATGCAAAGCACCAGCTTTAATCATATTGAAATCGGCACCAAGGCTGTTTCCAGCCCCCATCAATGCTTCGACACTACCAACCAAATTACTTAAAGTTGGATTGCCCTCTTTAACGAAAGGCCCTCCATTTAGCTCGCTGCGTTTATGGCTCACCAAAACATTGACCATATACCGAGAATATTTAGGGTCATCTTCCGTTTCAACATGCCCTTTCACCAAAACGTCATCGCTTTCTTCATCAACGAACAAACCAATATGACGAACAAGGTCAATCTCAACGGCGTCTAAATAATCTTTAATTTTCTTGTGTTTTTTAAATGCATTGCGAACGCCAAGTAATGCAGCCGATACAACATTTTTCGCCATATCAGCATTCAGTTTCATCAGCTTTTCAGCACGTTCTTTTTGTTGCAAAGGAAAACTCTGAAACAACTCAGACAATTGACGCTCAAGCGCTTCAATCTTAGCTTCAACAACGCGGCGCTCACCAACTGGCTTTGCTTGAAACTCTTCCGGCTCTAGTGCTTCACCATCTTCCAAAGGCACCATAGTAAAACCAGAAGGTGTTCTTAAAATCCCAACATTTTTAGAGCGTGCATGATCAACTAAATTATCAATGGCATCTTCCTGGTTGCTCTCAAAGGCCAAATCAATGGCACGGCGCCGGGTAATATATTCATCCGAGTGAAACATCGCAGATAAACCAACCCGCAATTCATCAATTGACTGGATCATTAAGTTACGAAATTCTAAACCCTGCCCGGCAGATAATTCAATCGCAATTGGTTGATAGCTATTTTCAAAATTATTGACATAGACCCAATCTGATGGCGCCTCCCAAGAGGGCAACACCTCCTTAAGAAGTTTTGTAATGGCCGTTAATTTGCCAACCCCAAGACCACCAGCTGCAAATATATTAAAATTATCAGAGCGAATATCAACGCCAAGCTCAACAGCCTCAAGCCCGCGGTCCTGCCCTATTAATCCTGAATATGGCTCAAGCTCTTTGGTAGTTAAAAAGCCCAACTTACCTGGATTTGAAGCGTTTCTAAGTCCGGCAACCTCAATCGTGTCACTTGACTGCCGTGTTTTTTTTCCAAGTGTTTCACGGCTTTTGCTAAATCCAAACATATCACCCCTCCAGAGGCATTTAAAAAACAATCAAACGAAATAAACTCAGCTCGAAAGATCACCAAATGCAAATTTTAATCTCGTATTTCACAAACAAAATCTACGCCCACACATCTGAGCCCAGCTCTAAATATATTGACCTAAATATATTGGTCTAAAAATTAGCTTTTATACACCAATAGACAATGACAAGATAATTAAAGATTGCTAGTCCCCCAGTAAAGTACGGCTGTAACTATGGCCCGTTTTTCACCAGTTACCCCCAAAAATTATACATTACGGCAAAAAAAAACAGCAAACTTAGAAAAGCTTGCCGTTCTGTTCATAAACTTATTGTGAGTAAACAACGCCCTACCGTGGCGCACGCTTTGCCAAAATCCGCTGCAAAGTTCTACGATGCATATTTAAGCGCCGTGCTGTCTCAGAAACATTCCGGTTACATAATTCATAAACTCGTTGAATATGCTCCCAGCGCACACGGTCAGCAGACATAGGGTTCTCTGGTGGTGCAGCCTTGTCACCGGTTGCCATTAAAGCCGCCACAACATCATCAGCGTCAGCTGGTTTGGCTAAATAATCAATCGCACCAAGCTTCACCGCTGTCACTGCAGTTGCTAAATTTCCATAGCCTGTAAGAACCACAGAGCGAGCACTCGGTCGCGCTTCAGATAAAACCTCAAGCACTTGCAACCCATTCCCACCATTAAGACGCATATCAACAACAGCGAACGCTGGCGGCGAACGTCGAATAATAGCAATACCATCATCAACATTATCAGCGGTTTGCACATCAAATCCGCGCGATTCTAACGCACGAGACAATCGATTTAAAAATGACTGGTCATCTTCAACAACCAACATCGACCGATCTTCGTAAACTGACCAGTCTATCGCCTCCATAACCATAAAAGATCTCCCCAATCTATTAAGTTAAAAGAATTGAAAACACCTAAACGAGCCAGGCAAACAAAACCATCACTCAGAATAGAATAACTCTAAGTTAGACTTTAGTGCTTAAAGTTAGAAAAGTGAAGTAAAATTGAAAAATAGGCCTAATTTGTCGCAGGAGACGACACAATTATAAATCTGAGTATTAAGATGAAAACAGTACAAAAAACAAAAAATTTAACGACAGAAACTGCATCTCATCAGTCTTTTTCAATACTCGTATCAAGTGCGTCTCTGGGCCAGTCAAGCTTAACATAAGCACCAGCAACAGCCCCTTTAACCAAATCATGCTTCACATTACCAAAACGCATAACGGCTCCAGATCGCTCTAACAATGTCTTGGAAATAAAAAAACCAAGTCCCATCCCACTTTGGTGGTCTTCAGCTTCACGCCGTGCAATCGAACGCGATGAAACGAACGGCTCACCTAAAATTTTCATCATTTCCGGTGAAAATCCAGGCCCATCATCAACAATGCTCAGCTTTACCTTCGTCTCAGACCATTCAATAGTGATCACCACTCTTGTTTTAGTAAACTCAACTGCATTCTCAACAATATTGCCCAGAGCATAAATCATCCCTGGGTTTCGGTATAATAAAGGCTCCTTATCAAAAGGAGCCACAGTCCCCTCTTTCGGAGATTTTTTTACTAATATATTCGCTTTTAAAGCCTTTAATGGTTGCGCCACTTCCTCTATCACATCGCCGATTGAAGAACTCGCAACCAACATATCCGTATCCATCCCCTCGTCAGTTAAAGATTGAAGAATTTCGCGGCACCGAACAGCTTGCCTGCGAATAAGTTTCACATCATCCTTAATATGGTTTTCATCGGTCATCTCCCGCTCTAACTCTTTTGCCACAAGACAAATAGTTGAAAGCGGTGTCCCTAAACCATGCGCTGCTGCTGCTGCCAATCCATCAATCGCTGACAATTTTTGTTCACGCGCCAAAGTCGCTTCCGTCGCTGCAAGCGCCGCTGACATAATCCGACTTTCATTCGCAATCCGCCACGCAAAAAAACCAATGAATGCCATCGCACAAAGAAGTGAAATCCAGTTCCCCATTCTATAAGCCATAGGAAATTCCAATCCCCCGACAGTTTCCCAAGGAAGAGGTAGGTAAGCAAAGCTAATAATACTGGCTGAAATTAAAGCTAAAATAGAGAGAATAACTGTTGATTGTGTGCGCAAGGACGCCGCCGAAATAGCAATGGGAGCAACAAGAAGAGACGCAAATGGATTTAAAATCCCACCTGTTAAATACAAAAGCACTGAGAGTTGAATAATATCAAACCCAAGCATCCACGTACCAAATTGGTTACCAATGACCTTAATATCATTCACCATGGCACTAAGGACAACATTAATACAAACAGAAAGACAAATAACAAAAATCGCTAGAGAAAGTGGGAACTCAAATCCCAACCAATAAAACACAAGCAATACAGCTGCAAATTGCCCAACAATCGCAATCCAACGTAAGCGCACAATCGTTCTAAGTCGTAAATGCGATCGATTTATATAATCTCTCTGTTCCATATAAAGAGACATTAAGGAATTTGGCACAACTGACAACCTTAATCATAAAATAAAGATAACCCATCTTAATCATGCCTTTTAAAAGTCGATATCACACTACAATTCAGTGCTAAATATCGTCACACCAATTTGATCACATTTATCATCAGAAATACTTGACCTTTTAACCATTGCCCGCTTAATGTCCGAGAACCTAAAATGGTCAAACAAATATGTTCCTAATGAAACTCATAAAGAGAAAATCATTCAGGAACACAAAAGAGAAACTCAGGTGAAATACCATGCGCCTCAATCAACTATTCGTCATTCTTTGTTGCTTCTGTTTTGGAGCACTTGTTGCCATCTGGCTTTATGCACTAGAGCATCAACAACCAAAAACTCAGATCGAAAGCAGCAGTAAAGCGCTGATTGGCGGCCCCTTCAATTTAGTTGATCACAAAGGCGCACCCAAAACAGATAAAGATTTTAAAGGCAAATATATGCTGATCTATTTCGGCTATAGTTTCTGCCCAGACATCTGCCCGACAGATTTACAAAAAATGGCCAACGCTATCGATATGGCCAAGCCAAAGAGTAAAAAAGTCCAACCGATTTTTATCACCATTGACCCTGAGCGTGACACACCGAAACAATTGGCCAGTTACGTCTCAAATTTTCATCCTCGCTTAACCGGCCTAACTGGCTCAGTTGAAGAAATTACAAAAGCTAAAAAAGCTTACAAAGTTTATGGCGTAAAAGTTGATGAAAATGGCAAGCCATCCAAAAACATCAAAGGCACAGATTATTTAATGGACCACTCACCCCAAACATTTTTGGTGGGACCTGATGGAAAGTTTATTCGATATTTTAGATTTAATAATACAGCAAAAGACATGGCTATCGCGATCAACAAACACGTAAAATAGAATAAAAATCAACCACACACTCACTTAACTCACAAGGCCTAATAATTGCGTTTTTCTGTGAGTTGATTTTAAAAAAATAAAATTAGTACTTTAAAAATTAACCAACAAATATCATGCTAGAATTTAATGATTCGGCTGTAACAAAATCAACGTCGCGGCATTACAAATAAAATCATCTATCCAGTCTTAAAAAATAATAACAACAATCAATTTCAATTTAAGAAGAGGCAATTCCATGCGGTGGGCAGCACGCCTTAATATCAGTAAAAAGAGTATGCTCCAGCATGGAGAAGAAATTGCTTTAGAAAATTGCGACATCCCAATTAAATTTCGTCGGCACCCAAAAGCACGCCGCTTAACTCTGCGCGTCAGCTCAACGGACCGATCCGCGATTGTAACCGTTCCTCCTTATTGCTCTGATAAAGAAACAATCTCTTTTCTGGAAAACCATCGTAACTGGTTATTCGAACAATTTGAAAAGCTTCCTGAAGCAGCTCCCTTCAAGCATGAAAGCATCATGCCACTAAGAGGCGTTGACCATAAGCTCATTTTTGCAGGACAATCCCGCGGTAAAGGCGTCATCTGGATTGAAAACGACAAAGCAGACCAAGACAAAAAAGTCGAAGCTTTAACTGAGAGTTGTGAAACCCAAACACCTCAAACTGAAACGAACTCACTTCCAGAAATTCATATAAACGGTACAGAACATTTTGCACCTCGCCGCTTAACAAGATGGCTGATCGATCAAGCAAGAAAAGACCTACAAGAACGCTCAAAATGGCATAGTGAAAATCTAGGTCTCTCTTACAACAAAATCATGATCAAGGATCAACGTAGCCGCTGGGGCTCCTGCTCTTCGCGCGGTATTTTATCTTATTCATGGCGGTTAATTTTAGCCCCATCAGATGTCTTAGACTATGTTGCGGCTCATGAAGTGGCTCACCTTGCTGAAATGAACCACGGACCAAATTTCTGGGCTCTGGTTGAACAAACCTTACCTACCTACAAAACAGCAAAATCCTGGCTAAGCGACAACGGCTCAGACCTCCACCGCTACGGTGCCAAAAGCTAGGTCCAAAATCCTAATTTATACAAAGAAGAAGTAACGCCACTTCAGCGTCAAGACTTGGCAGTTAAGCGGATGCTTTGTGGGCATCTGAGAAGCGCCAGAAAAAATTTTTCTCCCCCTACCCTTCAATTTTCCCAAACCGAGCAATCCCAAGTGCCGCATCACGAATTGACGCAAGCAAGGCAAGGCGATTTAAACGAATTTCAGACGTTTCATCATTCACAATCACATCATCAAAGAACGCATCAACAGGACGGCGCAATTTGGCAAGTTCGCCCATCGCGCCCTCAAAGTCTTCCGCCTCAATGAATAAAGTCACTTGACTAGAGACAGCACCAACAGCCTTTTGCAAAGCTTTTTCTTGCGCCATTTTTAAAAGCGCCTCATCCACATCACTGGCATATTTTGTTTTGTCTTTTTTCTCTTCAATACGCAGAATGTTCTCAGCCCGCTTAATCCCGGCCAACAAATTAACCCCATCATCTGTTGCCAAAAACGCTGACAAAGCCTCAACACGCTTTACAATCATCAACAGATCGTCCTGACCACCAAGTGAGAAAACAGCATCTATCAGATCATGTCGCGCACCTTGTTCACGCAAATAAACTTTCAAACGATCCGCAAAGAAAGAAAGAAGATCGTCAAGCAATTTCGGGTCATTAGAAAACTCAGACCGAGCTGACTGAAACACATCCTTTAAAGGTAGCCTTAGGTTGTTCTCAAGAACAATACGAATGACACCAAGCGCAGCCCGGCGCAATGCAAACGGATCTTTTGATCCAGTTGGCTTTTCATCAATCGCCCAAAAGCCAGTGAGAATATCGATTTTCTCGGCCAAAGCCACAGCCATAGAAACCGGCCCTGTTGGCACTGCATCTGTTGGTCCTTGCGGTTTGTAATGCTCTTCAATAGCAGCTGCGATGCTCGCATCTTTGCCCTCAGCCAAAGCCAAGTACCGCCCAGCAATCCCTTGCATATCTGGTGCTTCATAAACGGTCTCCGAAACCAAATCAGCTTTCACATACCTAGCTGCCTCTTTAGAGAGAGCCTCATCAGCCCCGATTTGTTTCGCAATCAGACCACTTAAATCCTCAAGTCGCTTCACCCGCTCACCAACTGTGCCAAGCTTTGCGTGAAACACAATCTCGTCCAATTTCGGCAACAATTCATCAAGCGGCCGCGCTAAATCATTATCCCAAAAGAATTTCGCATCAGAAAGGCGCGCCCGGATAACCCGTTCATTACCGGCGATGATCTGCTTGCCATCATCTTTAGTCTCCAAGTTCGAGACCAGAATGAATTTATTCGCCAGGTTCTTCCCCTTGCGAACTGAAAAACATTTTTGATGACTTTTTAAAGTGCTGATAAGGACTTCACTTGGCACATCGAGAAACTCTTTATCAAAAGCTCCCATCATCACTACCGGCCACTCAACAAGCCCTGCCGCTTCAGCAAGTAATCCAGCATCCTCAACCAAAGTCAGCTTTTCAGTCTTCGCCAAGGCTTTCGCATCTTTCAAAATAAGTTCAGCGCGCTTTGCCCCATCCAAAATGACCTTATGCTCTTCAAGTTTTTGTCTATAGTCAGCAAAATCATTTACAGAAAATTGTTCCGCCCCTAGAAAACGATGGCCTGTCGTCACATTGTCAGCCGCCACATCATCAACAATGAATTTCAATGGCTTACCACCCAAAACACAAAGGATAGAATGGAGTGGACGCACCCAGCGCAACCGACTAGAACCCCAGCGCATAGATTTTGGCCAAGGAAAGTTGCGAACAACATTCATAACCACTTCTGAAATAATATGTTCTGCTGTTCGCCCCTCACGATCAATCACAGCCACATAAAACTGGCCTTTCTTATCATCATGAATTTCGCATTCTTCAAGTGTTAAGCCCGTGCTGCGCAAAAAACCTTCCAAAGCTTTTTCAGGTGCATCAACCCGCGGTCCCTTACGCTCTTCACGAACATCAGAAGATTTCTCAGGAATACCATCAACAATCAAGCAAAGACGGCGCGGTGTTTCATAATGAGTAATATCACTAAAATCCAAACCCGCTTCTTTTAGCCCCTGCGTCACCAATCGAGCTAAATCCTCGCCTGCCTTTTTTTGCATGCGGGAGGGAATTTCTTCAGAAAATAGTTCAAGTAATAGTTCAGACATAAGCCATCCAGAATAAATTAAGTCAGTTCAAAAGAAGAAGGAGGTTTTTAAATTTACACCCATTAAAATAGAGATTTTAAAACGGCCATTAAATTATCAAATCCAAAATAAAATGAGAGCGGCGCAAGCAAAAACACTGTCACCAATAAAAGCATCCCCAAAAGAGGCCAAACAGTCTCAACAATCCAGCCAAGCAAAAAAGTAAAAGCCGCGAGAAGAAATGCAAATAAAAGTCCTAGAGGAATGACCACCCCGAGATGGGCACTGGCTACAGGTCCATCAGCTGGACCATATAAATAAAGGCTGCCAACAATGAAAAGTCCAATCAAACCACCTAGCAAAGTGCAAATTCCAGAAAACACACCAGGTTCCGGAATTTCATCTAGCACACCACCATGTTCTAAATCATCACTCATATTAGATCTCTTTTTCTTTGTTTAACGTTCTTTAAATGCACTAAGTCCATCAAGCATAAGCGGGAGAATAAAAGTTTATTCTGCCTACTCAGCCTCAACGGGTTGAGCTCCACCAGCTACTGTCTCCAGCCAAGCCGTGCAGCAAGCTTTCGACAAATCTCTTACTTGTAAAATATACGATTGCCGCTCGGTCACAGAAATAACACCGCGGGCATCCAGCAAATTGAATAAATGACTGGCCTTAATACATTGATCATAAGCCGGCAAGACACACCCATGCCCCCCATGAGCCCCAGTCCCCTTACCCTGCTCAAGTAGAGCATTACACTCCGCTGCCGCATCTTTAAAATGCTGGAACAATTTATCAGTGTTGGCATATTCAAAATTATGACGGGAATATTCTTGCTCAGCTTGCAAAAACACATCGCCATAGTTGACACGATTATCACCTTCGCCGCCATTAAAGTTCAGCTCATAAACATTATCAACGCCCTGACAATACATTGCCAAACGCTCTAAACCATAAGTAAGTTCACCCATAACCGGTGAGCAATCAAAACCGCCAACTTGCTGAAAATAAGTAAATTGGGAAACTTCCATGCCATCACACCAAACTTCCCAACCAAGACCCCAGGCACCAAGTGTCGGGCTCTCCCAATCATCTTCGACAAAACGAATGTCATGAGAGGACATATCAATGCCAATAGCCTCTAAGCTCTTTAAATAAAGATCTTGAATGTTTGGCGGCGATGGCTTTAACACAGCTTGAAATTGATAATAATGTTGCAAGCGGTTCGGGTTTTCACCATATCGCCCGTCTGTTGGGCGCCGTGAAGGCTGAACATAAGCTGCATTCCAGGGCTTAGGACCAAGGGCACGCAAAACAGTCGCTGGGTGAAATGTCCCAGCGCCAACCTCAACATCATAGGGCTGTAAAATCACACACCCTTGCTCAGCCCAGTAAAGCTGTAATGTTAAAATCAAATCCTGAAAAGATTTTGTCGGTTGCAAAACGCGATCATTCATATTCAAAGCCATTAAAACCTATCGTCCCAGATAAAAAATCATTCATTCATCAAAAGGTTTTAACCGAACAAAGTTGGATAAGCTACTAAGATTTTAGCCTTAAACCTCAATCCACAATCAAATAAAACAACCAAACTGTTGCTCATTTGCTATTGGCCTTGGTCATCAACCTCCCTATTCTGCATTAACTATGATTAAAATGAAAAGTTAGCGTGAGATTTTTTTCAATGCACCACTCAATAAGATGGAAATAAAGAAAACAAAAACAATGCGTTAAAAAGTAGACGCGCCAGCTTTCGTAATAGAAAATTGTTAAGTATAGTCGGGAATGTGAGTTATGTTATCTGGGTTTTTCAAAAATTATCACGTCCAATGCTTCACAGCCTTGCCTTCAAAATGGAGGGCCTCCCCGTTAAACGGCATAAAATCAGACAAGAAAAAATCAATTCAGTTGCTTAAACGGACCGCTCTCTTTTCTCTTTTTTATCTCGCGTTTACCCTTTTAAGTTCATTTGAACTAGGGCTCGCCCCCTCAACAGCACACGCTCAAACCAATAAACCTGTCCAAAAATCAGTCATCATTGACCGAGCTTATTTTTTCAAACAATTTCGCAAACGCTTCTATCCCATTAAAGAAAAAGAGAAATACCTGATTGATCGCTATGAGCGCCTCTTTAATTATTGGGATAGCAAACCACAACTAACCGATCTGCGCTGGCTCGCTTATGTTCTCGCAACCACCTATCACGAAACTGGCCGCAGCATCAAAGCGGTTAGAGAATGTTTTGGTAAAACAGATCAAGCATCAATCAATTGCGTAACAAGGCTCTATCGTCGTGGCCGCATTAAGAGAAATTACGCCGCGATTGATAAGAAAACGGGTAAATCCTATTTTGGACGTGGTCATGTCCAACTCACCTGGGCTTTCAATTACAAACGTATGGGCAAAGAACTTGGCATGAAAGACAAGGTCTACGTCAACCCAGACCTAGCCCTTCATCCCGATACATCCGTTGCCATCATGTCAGAGGGCATGATCAAAGGCCTCTTTACTGGCAAACGTTTATCTCAATATTTTAACGCTCGCACAACCAACTGGGGCGGTGCCCGTCGCATCATTAACGGGATGGATAAATACAAACTCATCGGCGGATACGGCCGAAAATTCCACGCAACACTGCGTGTAATACCAGGCAAACCCAAAACCGATGGGTCTACAGAGGATCCGAAAGTCGCAACATGTGACGGGGAAACCATCCCACAAAGTTGCTTGAACAAACTAAAAAGTGAGCTTGCTCTTCTAAACGGCAAATATGAAGATCAAAACAAAATCTATCTTGCCAATCTCTCTGATAATAAACTCCTGGCAGACAAGGTAAGAAATTTAACTTTAGAGCTCGAAACGTTAAAATCAGATGCACCAGATATTACAGCCGAACTCGCCAGTCTTAAAAACGCGCATCAAGATTTAGAAAACCGCTACAAAGACATCCAAAAACAAAACAAATCCAACGAAGACGAAAAATTCCGCTTATCAGAACTGAATAGCAAATTACAAACCAAGCTGGATGATGCCATCGCAACAGGCTCAACCGGAACTGATGGCAGTCTCTTAAAAACCAGGCTCGAAGAAGTTGAGAACAAACAAAAGGAATTAGAAGCCAAACTAGCAGCTGTCTCAGAAAATCAGCAAAGATTGGCCAAACTTTCAGATAATCTCAGCAAAAAGCAAACCTTGCTACAAGACAAAGAACAAGACATTGAAATCTCCAGATCAGCGCTTCAAACAAGAGAAAAACATCTACTTGAAGATCAAGATGCAATTGAAAAAGAAGAAAATCGCTTAACTGAGGCAAACCTGGATCTCAATCACAAAGAAGCGCGGCTAAAACAATATGAAAAAGATCTAACCGCAGAAAAAGCAAAACTTGAAGAATATTATTCCAAAAGCTGGTTTTCGCGGGCATGGGATAAAACCTCATCAATGTGGAGCGATGAAGAAAAATAGATGACGACAAATAAGCGAATAAAATTAAGAGTTAAAAGAGATATAAGCCAACGAGGTGCCTAAAATGAAACGTCTAGTATTGAAGTCTTTTAAATCAAATAAGCTAATAAAAAACCTAGCAACATCTCTAACAGCAGGACTTCTATTCGTTCTGTCTCAAAGTCCAGCCTTTGCTGATAGAAATTTCAGCAAGTTTGACATCGTCCTGAACAAATCAAGCGGTGCCGTCAATGTTGAAGGTTTAAAGACCAAAAACTACCTACAAGAACTGGCCAAAACCCGCTTTGTTTATCTTGACTTAAAAGTCCTTCTTGATGGCACAGATGAAGACGCCGTTCTTCAATCAACAGAAGAAGCTGACCGCCGCACAGCGGTTGATTGCCAAAAGGGACGCTTCGGCCCGTTACCAATGGTTGAAGGCATGGAATATTTCCTAGCCACTTCTTATGAAGGCAAACGCGTCACAGCAACCTTCTACCCTGGCACAAGAGCCCAGCACACATTCAACGACGTAGCCTGTACATTCGACATCCGCATTAAAAAACGCGCTGTCTTCCACCTCAGAGGCTTTTTCGCTGTTGTTTCAAACACCTATGAAGAAGGCGTTGCCTTCCAACTCCGCCCAGTAGCCCCAACAGGCAAAGAAGTCGCAAAGGTTTTAAAATAATACGAACCATGACCTATAGCAAAGGTACCTATCGAATAAGTACCTTTGCTATAGAATACTGATAATTTCGCCCCACTTGCTCCAATCAAAGAAATTAAAATTAACCAACCATTTCAACCACTTCAAATCAAAGTGAACAGCTTTTGTTAAAAATACATATATAGTCCATTTGAAAATTATCTTTAGGTTAAAACGAAAAGAAACTCATCAATGCGTCTATATATCTTTCTATTAAGTCTGCCATTTTTCTTGAGCGGATATTCAATTGCAAATGGCACAGAGCTGATAAAAATTAAAAACTCTTCATCAGCAACCGTCGCACAGCAAATCGCCCTCATAAAAAGAACTGCTACAAATTGGAAGTCAGCGTCCTGCACGCAAATCGACCAAGCCATGGCCTATTCATATGGCATTGGGTACATCTTAAAAAACGACAAGAAAAACAAAACAAAGAACGCTCAATTTGTAAAAACAATGGGTTCTTATTACGCCGTTTTTCAAAAAGTTTATAAAAGTAAATGCAACTCAACAGCTCCGATAACAAAGCAAGCAAAAATTACTTACCCTAAAATTGTTCAAGAGCTTGCAAAAAAGAAAAAACAACAAACAAAATAACGGCATAAAAAAAGCATGGCTTCCTCAAGGAAAGCCATGCTCTTAATTTATATATTTGTAAAAAATGGCTTTAAAAAACTACAGCCCAAAACGAGACCAAAGCGCCCGCTCTTCAATGGATGAAATCAACTGGTTTGTCAGTTGAGCCGGTGTTGCACCAGTTAATTGCGCCATCACACCTTGAGGGGATGAGCGTCCAAACAAACCTTTTTTCGCTTTTATAAGCTCAAGCTCAACCTCAGAGCCAAACAGCTCGCGCATTTTGGTGCGCACATCACTCAAGCCATCAATCAACCCAAGCTCAACCGCTTTAGTACCCGTCCAAAACTCACCAGTGAATAAATCATCTTCAGTTAATTTCTCACCGCGGCTTGTTGTAACCACTTCTTTGAAAGTCTTGTGTATGTCTTTTTGCAGCTCTTTCAAGCGGGCAATATCATCAGGGTTTTCCGGTTGAAATGAATCCAAAGTAAGCTTCTTTTCACCTGCCGTATAAACCCGTCGCTCAACGCCAAGTTTCTCAATCGCCTTATCAAAACCAAATCCAGCCGCAATCACACCAATCGATCCGATAATCGAGCTAGGGTCAGCGTAGATTTCATCGCCAGCACAAGCAATGAAATACCCTCCAGAAGCGGCTACATCTTCTGTGAAAACATAAATTTTCTTATCATTTTCTTCAGCCAAAGCGCGAAGGCGTTTATAGATCAACATTGATTGAACCGGGCTACCACCTGGTGAGTTAATCACCACGGCCACAGCCTTTGCCTTTTTATCTTCAAAAGCACGCTCAATCATATCTGCTGTATTGGCTAAGCTAATCCCAGGGTTTAAAGGAGTTGCCATGCCAATCGGGCCGGTAAACCGCAATACTGGAACAGTCGGCGTTTTAGAAAACAAACGCTTAAACCAGGATTTCTTTTTTTTCACTTTTTTCTCAGACATTGAAGACCCTTAATTTCAAAAATCATGGCAAAGCCTAAGACTTGTGCCAGATCAAAATAAATAAATTTGGCCTCTACAAAAGAAGCTCTTGTTACAACTGATTTAAGTTAAATCTCAAAAATTGCAAGCTTGAGTGTTAATTCTAAAGCTTATCACCTAAAAGGAATACCGGTTTTAAGATAGCACGGTTGCTGGTTGGCAACTGAAGTGCATTTAAACAGCACGGATGCTATTGGGCATCTAAAGCAATAAAGTGACAAACTAAAAAAGAAAAATAGAGCATGTCTACTTAATTCAATATAGAGTGACCTGCTCTATGAAAATAAGCCAGCTAATGGCCCTTCTACAGAGCTCAAACCTTCACATAAAGCTTTCACCTCAGGAACATAACCACCAGTTTCATCATGCAAAACTAATCCTGGCAAAAGTTTCAACGGTGCTCTTGAGCCCTTAACCCCTTGAATAAGAACTCTATTGGCCGCACAGTCTTCTTTTGAATAAATCGGTAAAACCCGCAAGCCTCCAAAACGACCATTTAAAAGTTTAAATAGGTCATCCAAACGCTCAGCCCGGTGGATCATGGAGAACACACCCTTAGGAGCTGCCATTGCAGTCATAAATCGAACCCAGTTTTCCAAATCGTCCACCAAAGCCCGCCTTGCCCGCAGCCTTAAAGGATTGTTAGAGACCCGCGTTTCCCCTTCATTGTAAAAGGGCGGGTTAGCGATTACAAAATCATATGAATTCCTCTTTAAACCAAGAATTTCCAATTTTGTAATCGGGTCACACAAGTCTCCTAAATGAATTTGAACCCGATCTTGCAATTCATTACGAAGGATATTCTTTCGCGCCAAATCCACATTTACTTGTTCAATTTCAATACCTTCAATAACAGCCGCCTCATTGCGTTTTGCAACAGCTAAACTTACAACCCCAGCGCCACTGCCAGCCTCAAGTATTCTCACTGTCTCATGAGTTGGAACAGACGCTGCCAATAAAACCGCATCAATCCCAGAACGAAATCCAGATTTAGATTGATAAATCTTCAAAGTACCGCCTAAAAATTCATCATCAGTCACATCATCCTCATTCAATAAAGATGTATCATGTGAACCATCCAAATTATCACCTTTAGAACTGCCTATTTCTGCAAGACTGGTTTTTAAAAGAGTATCAGCCTGATCAAAACAATCCTCACTCACCATAATACGGCGTGGTAAAATACCAACTGACCCCTCCATCAAACTCATATTCTGATCAAGCAATGTAAACTCAATTCCTTCTTGATATAAGAGGTCCTGCGTATAGCTCAGAAAAACAACGTCATTGGATGAAATAAGCTCTTTCATAATGAAAATATGCCCTCTCGATTAGTTTTTGAATGGCAAAATGTGTTAAAATACGCTATCAGACAGTTTAAAATATGACATCTAAATTGCTTAAAAAAAATTTCAGTTTAGGCTCGTTCTTCTCAAAGTGCGTCTAAGCGCCGCAAATGAACTAAAATTATAACCCAAGTTCAGCCCTTTCGACTATAATGAACTAATTTTTGTAAAAAAATGTCCAGAATAAATATCTAAAACAGAATTTGATCAAATTAAGTCACATTATATTTGCCTTTTAAATTCCTGATATTATAAATTTCAAAGGCTATAGCGTTTCACACAAAAGTAGAAACCGGTTTTAGGATTGTGCGGTTGCTGGTAGGCAACTGAAGCCAAAAACAAGGGACGCTGAAACACTATAAAGCACGACATTATATTTAAATTTCGAAAGCAATTATGCTAACCAGAGTTGGGAGCTAAATTTGACCGCCCTAGATACTGTCAATAATCAGTATAAACCAAGCCCGTCATTGGACACCCTGTTAAATAAAACAGCCGAGGACATGGGCCGGATAAATGAGCTAATATTAGCTGAAGCCCACTCTTCAGTAGATATGATTCCCAAACTGGCAAAACACCTGATTGATTCAGGCGGTAAACGCATTCGCCCTATGCTAACCTGTGCCGCCGCACGGCTCGTTGGCTATGAAGGGCTAGATCACATCCCCTTGGCAACATCTATTGAATTTCTACACACAGCTACTCTCTTGCATGATGACGTCGTAGATGAAAGTGACATGCGCCGCGGTAAAAAAGCCGCCCGCATACTTTGGGGCAATCAAGCCAGCGTTCTAGTTGGTGATTACTTACTTGGTCAAAGCTTCAAAATCATGGTGAGTGTTGGCTCACTCGAAGCCTTAAAAATCCTATCAAATGCCTCAGCCATTATTGCTGAAGGTGAGGTCATGCAATTGGCAGTGACCAACAACCCAACCATTTCTGAAGCTGAATATATGTCAGTGATCAACTCTAAAACAGCGGCTTTATTCGTAGCTGCAGCTGAGCTTGGTGCTGTTGTTGGGAATAGACCCGAAGAAGAGAGACAAGCATTAAAAGATTTCGGAGAAAATCTAGGCATTGTCTTCCAACTTGTTGATGACGCATTGGATTATCATGGCGAAGCAAGCAAGCTTGGCAAAGATGTAGGCGATGATTTCAGAGAAGGAAAAATCACCCTTCCTGTCATCTTAGCCTATCAACAGGGGACAAAAGAAGAGCAAGACTTCTGGAAACGCACCCTGGGTGAAGGCAACATAGAAGATCAAGACCTTGAAAACGCCATTCAATTAACTGAAAAATACAAAACTATTGAAGAAACAATGAACCGTGCTCGCACTTTTGGAGAAAAAGCAAAAATATCTCTTACAAAATTCCCAAATAACGAATGGAGTGAAGCTCTCCAGGATGTCATCGAGTTTTGCATTGAACGCGGTAATTAGGAAAATTAGAGCCCTTAACTCTTGCTAAATTTCAAAATAACTGGCTATTTAAGTGAAATTTAGTCACCACAAAATTAAACAGTAATAAAAAAAATCGAAAATTTCCATCGACTTGTCACATTATACTCTTAACCATCCACATAGGTTAAAAGGTAGAGTGTAAATCTATAACATTTCGCCAAAAAATTGATACGGTTTTAGGATTTAGCGCGATTGCTTGATGGCAACCTAAAGCACAACTAAAAAACGCGAATGCCGTACGATTGCTTGTAGGCAATCAAAGGAGCACTCGCAACGGTTGCTTGTGGGCAACCTGAAGGAGCGCTAAAAAGAATCATTCAATCTTCGACGTGCGAAATTATAATTTCATTTTAAGAAGGGCTGGGGCAATGAATGAAAGTAAAACTCCCAATTCAAATCAAAAACAACTGAAAAGCCCCCTTACACCAGCACTATTACAACATTTAAAGCTCACCCCCAAAACAACGGCAGAACATTTAGCCTTAGAAGCTTTAATCACTGGTACCCCCATTTGGTTGGGCCCCGATCTTATAAATAGTCATCATTATGAATACGCCGCCATCCGCTCGAATTTTTGCGAGCAAATCCTAACGCCAATCTTTGATAAAAGAAATGAAAACCAAGATATCGAAGCTTTATATGAGTGGACCAACAAGAAGGGCCCCTTTACACCCCGCGAATTGCAACTAATCGAAAAAACGATAGGGCTAGCAACCTCATTAAGTTTTGCGAACCAAATGCGCCCTCAAATAAATCAAGCACACACTCACATTCGAGCTGAATTCCTAAGTGATCTAGTACAAATAAGACAAATAAGCCCGAATTCTGATGATGAAGAAGCTCCAATTAAAGGTATACAAATTTCTGGTGCGACCATCACTGGCCAAGTCAACCTATCGAACAGTCGTAATTGCCGCCCTCTTACTCTGAACTATTGCAACTTTGAAAAACCAATAAACTTAAATCACGCTCAGCTCAGCAATCTTAATCTTAACGGTTGTCTTTGTCCGGGCATCAGCTGCAATGGTGCAGTGATACACGGCGAAACACTTTTGAAAAATGGGTTTGAAGCAAAAGGCACGGTTGATTTTGTTAATTCAAAACTTTATGGCACATTTAACGCATCTGGTGGGGCGTTTCTCTCAACGGGTACATCCATTGAAAATAATGCGCTTTCCTTGCAATTATCACACATAAACAACAGCATTATTTTAAGTAACGGTTTTAAATCTGATGGCATTGTAAACCTGCACGGCACTCAGTGTGATTTAAATCTACAATGCAGCGGTGCCTACATGATCAATCAGCAACAAGATCAAATTGGCTGTGCACTACTATGCGATAACGCCACCATCAAAGGCAATGTTGATCTTGGCGAAGAGTTCTCAGCCATAGGCGGTGTCTGGTTCCGCAGTACAAACATCGGTGGCAATATTGAAGCAAAACAAGGTACGTTTCATAATTTTGAACCAACTGCTCAGGCTGACGCCATTCTTATACAAAACAGCCATATTAATAACTCGATAAATCTACAACATGCCAACATGGTTGGCCGCCTCACTCTACAAAATTCATTTATCAAAGGAGACGTAAACGGTGGTTACATCTCAATTAATAATAAAATTTCAAGCGGCACCGGCAAAGCTATAAATATCAATCAATGTCAAATCGAAGGATCAATCCTTTTCGCTGAATGTACCATTAAGGGGAAAAGCAGTATCAAAGACACAACCGTTAATAGTTCGATTGATTATTCTTTTAGCGTTTTAGAAAACAATTCAAACGATACAATAAGCTCAGCTCTCAATATTGAAAATTCAAATATTGGCTACAATATCCAATTGGCTTATGGCTTCTCCGCCCGCGGCAATGTATCTGCCAATCACGTGAAAGTTGGAGGCAATTTCATATGTAATGGAGGACATTTTTATAGCAATTTTGACATTTTAAATTGTCAAATAATCGGTCAACTCAGCCTGGATTATAAAAACGATCCCGAAAGTAAATTTGATGGGTGCCTAACAATAAGTGATACCAGAACGCACACCCTGATTGACGATTTCCGGTCTTGGCCAAATCAAATCATTCAGAATAATTTCATCTACGAACAATTTGCAGAACAATCAAGCACAACAACAAGTAACCGTCTAATATGGCTAAGCCGACAAGGTTATTTTTCCTATAAAGCATATAGCCAAGCCATCAAGGCCTTAACCGAAACAGGTTATCAAGCCGAAGCAAGAACCATTGCCATTTCCCAGGCCAATCAAAATTATTGGCAAAGCCTCAATCAAATGGCAAAACAATCAAACCATTTAAAACGTGACCGCTCGCCTTTTATGCAAAAACTTGTGTACTTTTCTCTGTGGCCAATTTATGCACTCTGGTGGCTGGTGTATGGCGGCTGGATGGTCTTCGGTTACAGCACTTCACGCGTCTTGGTATCAAGTCTATTTGTGTTTTTAATTTGCGCAAGTTTTTATCAAAAAGCAGAACCTCAGGCATTACTCATACCAAAGTCACCTGCGATTGCTTTAGGTGAGCTGTATAAAAAATGCAATCCAGAATTAGGTGGCTCATGGACAAATTGTGAAATTCCAGAACTGCCATCATTCTCACCAACCCTATATTCAGTTGATAATATGGTACCCATACTCAATTTTGAGCAACAATCTAATTGGAGACCTTTAGAAAAAGATTTCACATTAAATATACCAGCACCATCTTGTTATGAAGCCTCTATTTCATGTACACAATTCAAATGGGTACCTGTAAACTTAGGAAGTACTTTTTTATCAAATATTGTACTCATCCAAACAACCTTCGGTTGGGCAGCCATCATCACTTTAATATTAAATTTCGCCCTACTCAGAATGAGAAAAAGCCCACTCTAAAAAGAATGGGCTTTTGAAAAAAACTTAGTTTCAAAATAGAAGATATTACTTAAATTTGCTTTAAGCCACTCTGCGTACCTCGAGACAATCTTGAATTTCTTCAAAAATTTTCTCTTCCGGACATGGTAAACAAATCACACCCCGTAACTTAGCAAGTAACTCTTCAGTAAGGTCAGCATTCATAGCAATATTAGCCAGTTGAGGCACAACAAGTAAGCAAGGACCGGCTGCTGGATCATACTTCTCAAGAATGTCTTTAACTTCAAGATCATCCGTTTTTGTCCAAAAACACGTTATGTCAGCATTAAGCGAACCTTGTTTTTGTAAATAAGCCGTTCCACTTGTAATGACCGTTACGTAATGGCCAACTTGCTCAAGAAACTGTTGGAATTTCCATAAGTTCTGATCACTTTCACCAACAATCACGATCTCTCTTGGATGCTCTGTGCTAAATTTAGAAGAAAGAGAAATTTGCTCTTCCATGGCTTTCTGTTTCAATGATTCATAGAGCTTAATCTGTTCTTTTTGCTTTTTAACTATCATACGTTTCGCCTGACGCAAACGCGTATCAACTTTTATAATCAACATCCCATAATCAATAGGCTTGGTCATATAATCATCAGAGCCAAGCTTCATACCTTCAAGAACATTGTCTCGGTCGGCTAAAGCTGACAGAAAAATAAAAGGAATTTCATCACATTCAGGATGATTAGCACGCAACTGTTTTATAAGCTCATACCCATCCATAACAGGCATAGTAATATCGCTAATGACCAAATCTGGTCCCTCAGATATTATTTTTTCTAAACCATCTTGACCATTCACCGCTTGAATAACAACGTGACCAGCTTCTTCAAGCTCCTCAACAATGTCTGCACGCAAATAATCTTCATCTTCAACACAAAGAATTCTAGCCATAACATCAAAGCCCTCTCCAAAAGACTAAAAAATACGGACTAAAATCAGTTTTTTTTACTTATAAATCAATCCGTGAGGCGTAGAATACTAGAAATTTCGTAATTTTTATTTAATAAAAAATAGCGACCTAATAAAAGGCCGCTATTTTTCAAGGTTTTATTAGAACTTTCCACTCGAAAGTGATATCCGGTTTCGAGGAAAACGAACGCTTAAACAAAAATATAGAGCATTCCATTGAATTCAACAAAAAGCATATGCTCTAATAAATGAGTTATTTTGTTTCAACTTTTTTCTCACAAACCTTCTTTTCATCACTCCATGTCTCTCCTTCAGGGCATTCCTGTTTTTCGAAAACAATACCCTTATTAGCCTGAGAACGATCCCCACCAGCAAAAGAAGCAGGTGCATACACGTTTAATGTTAAAAGTCCTAAGGCTGCAATTGTGAAAAATTTAGTCATAAAATTTAATCTCCCGATTAATATTCACAACACTATGTCGTGAAATTCAGGAATGATATAAGGCTTCAAAAATGACCAAAATTGGGAAAAATTAAGGTAAGCAATGTTTAGTAAGTTATTGTTTTTAATTGTGAATATTGAGCAATATTTATTTTAATTCTGTAATAATATTTGAAAGAGATCATAAAAAAGCCACCCTCTATTTTTCAAAAAGGTGGCCAATAAAAAGGCAAAGCCTTTATACATTCAGTTTAAAGGCTCAGCCGGCTGTCATTCTCTGCTGTCTGTGTCCAAGCCATTGCATAAGCCTCCGGTAAATCAAACATATTTGCTTGATTTAAAACTGGATTAACTCTGTTCTTAGATACACTCTGCGCTATATTAGAGGGCATTATTGCCAATGCTTTACTAGAAACTGCAATCATACTCCCTGTCACTGCACTAGTAATAACAGAATTCTTTATAAAATCGCGACGTGTTGTTTTAATACTTGTCATAAAAACTTCTCCTTATCCAAGCCCATAACATACATATAAACTAAAACATTGATTACAAGGCATACGCAATTGTTTTTAATGAATATTTAATAGTTTCAACTTTAAATATTTCTGCATAAAATAAATACCCAACAAAGGGCCCAATGCCATCAAACCAAGCGTGATAGGCCACCCAATCGCAGCCACTAAATAAGGCGTTCCCTGCACTGTAATGATTGTCAGACCAAACCCAAGCGCTGTTTGCAAAGTCAAAATACTCCCAGATTTCTCAGCTGGCGTATGATCTGCTACCAATGCAGAAAATTGAGCTGAATCTGGAATGATGGATAGTCCCCACATCAAAATAAAGAAAACAGTTATCCAAACAGGTCCACCAAAACTAAAAGCTGTAGCAAGCGCAGAAACGCTACTTACCCCCATGGCATAAATCGTAACTTGTGATTTACCGATTTTATCCGCAAAAAGCCCTGCAAATACACAAGCCAACCCTCCCAGGGCAATAGCTGAAAAACTAACCAAACTAGAAAGACGAAGTGCATCAAGCTCTGACATAGACATTTGAAACGAAAGAGCCGCAAACGTAGAAAGCCAAGCCCACATCGCATAAAGCTCCCACATGTGGCCTAAATAACCAAGAATTGGATAGCGTATATATTTATTCGACCAACATAAAAAGATATCAGAAAATTGAAATTTTGTAGCTCGGCTATCATATGGCCCTAATTGACAAAATAAAACTAACACACCACCAATAAGCGAAAGGAGAGAAATAACTTCAACAGCAAACCTCCAATCCATACCACCAACATATGCCGCAAAATGCGGAAAGGCAGACCCAACAGTTAAAGCCCCTACCATTAGGCCAACCAAAAACCCTCGATCCTTTTGCCCCCACCCAACAGCTATCTTCATTCCAACAGGATATACACCAGCAAGACAAACACCAGTCAAGCCACGAGCCAAAACAGAAGCAATACCGCCCAACTCTAAAAATAATAATGAATAATTGAAGAAAGCAGCAAAAAAAGCTGAAAGAGCAAAAATTTTTCTCGCATCAAAACGATCTGCAATCCCAAAAACTGCAATCAAAAGGGCACCAATTACAAATCCAATATTTACTGAACTGGACAATAAGGCCTGAATGAAAGAACTCAGCTCAACCTCTCTCATCATGTCCGGCAAAACAGCACTTGATAAAAACCACAAACTCATGGTGAACAATTCAGCCACAACTAGTAAAACAATCGATTTCGTCTTAGTGCCAGTCAATCTTGTTTTTATGAATGCCAAGGCCCCATCCTTAAAATTAAAAACCACATGCAGAATAACAGGAAATAAAAGAAACGAACTAAATCAAAATCACATTCCCTTGATGAATATCAAATGATGAAATCAAAAACGAAGCTAACCTTTAATAAGCATTATGATGAATGGGGGGAGCATAGCATGACACACATCTTAATTATTCAGGGACATCCAGATAATAAAGAAACTCATTTATGTCATGAATTAATCTCGTCATATATGACAGCAGCTCAATCACAAGGCCATACTGTAAAGCTCTGCAATATAGCTTCAATTGAGTTTCCTCTACTAAGGTCAAAAGAGGATTGGGAAAAAGGAAAAGAAGGAACACCAGAAAACCTAAAAAAAATTCAAGAAGCACTAATAGAAAGTGACCATATCGTCATCATCTATCCACTCTGGTTAGGAACCATGCCAGCGCTCTTAAAAGGCTTTCTAGAGCAATTACTAAGACCTGGCGTGGCCATTACCTATAAAAAAGGATACCCACAAGGCCTTTTAGAAAATAAATCCGCACGCATTATAATAACAATGGGTATGCCTGCTCTTGTTTATCGTTTTTTTTTCTTTTCTCACAGTCTAAGAAATTTAAAAAGAAATATTCTTAAACTCGTTGGTATTAAAAATATCAAATGCACAATAATAGGCTCTGTTGAAAATGTTGATAAAAATAAACAATCAAAATGGTTTGAGAAAATGAAAAAATTTGGAGAAAAGGCAATCTAAAAGTAGCCACTCTAAAACTACAATGGCCTAATTAGAAAATCTAAAAATTTATTTCTTTATTGGTTTTTCCGGAATCATAGTCACATTGACACCAGGGTATAAAAACACATGCTTCTTTTCATCTGAAGCTGCATTAGCAGCCGCCATAAACAAAACTCCAACTAGACCACCATGCGAACCCATTTCAAGTCTTTCAGCCTTGGTTTCATTAACAGATCTAACTGTTACAACACCCATTTTAAATTCTGGGTAACTACAAATAACGGCAAGTTCTCCAGATTCATATCCATATATAGAAACTTGTATCTTAGCAGGTGTTTTAAAACTAGCACTAAACTCAGAACTCTTTAGTTCGCATTCAGAACCAATAATTTCTTTTCGAAGTCCTGGTCCCCCCCTTCTTCATACCGAACAGTTCGTACCGTTACAAATTGATCTCCCCTAAAGTCAGGGGTTTTCTCACCAGCATCACGACGCTTCTTATAAACATCAATTCCAGTGACTTTATTATCATTAGCCTTTATAGACCCAACATGCTGAATAGGTTCTCTCTTTGCACCACAACCCGATAACAATAAAATCGAAATATTAGTAGTATAAATCTCATTTACGCCCCCAACATTTAGAATAGATTTTATAGTGAACAACAAAACATCAATAGTAAATAATGTCTATACAACCGAAAAGACGAATTTAATTCATGCAAACACAAAATCGTACAAAAAAAAACGCCCTCTGCAAAAGCTGAGGGCGTTTTAAATCATTTTATTTGAAAATCGATCAGAGAGGACTTGATAGATAATGTGCGGTTGCTTTGTGGGCAACTAAATCACAACTTAAAAACATCCTGTGTAGTTTATATGCCTGGCAACGACCTACTCTCCCGCGTCTTAAGACGAAGTACCATCGGCGCTGGAGCATTTCACGGTCGAGTTCGAGATGGGATCGAGTGTAGGCGCTCCGCCATAATCACCAGGCAAATAAACCACACAGGCTGCCTGAACTATATTATTTGATCAATCAATAATTGATAACTTTGGTATTTTAATAATTTTGTTAGTGCCTGATTTAATCAGTTTTAGTCATTGGCATATGACTAAAATGCACTTGGGTATTGTTGGTGCTTGCTAACAAACCATTTCACCGGTTTTATTAGATGCTTATAAGCATTGCTAAATGAGAGCAATCAAGCCTATCGAGCTATTAGTACTGGTCAGCTTCATGTATTGCTACACTTCCACATCCAGCCTATCAACGTGGTGGTCTTCCACGACTCTCAAGGGAGATCTTGTTTCGAGGGGGGCTTCCCGCTTAGATGCCTTCAGCGGTTATCCCTTCCGTACGTAGCTACCCTGCTATGCTACTGGCGTAACAACAGGTCCACCAGAGGTACGTCCACCCCGGTCCTCTCGTACTAGGGGCAGCTCCTCTCAAATCTCCTACACCCACGGCAGATAGGGACCGAACTGTCTCACGACGTTCTAAACCCAGCTCACGTACCGCTTTAATTGGCGAACAGCCAAACCCTTGGGACCTGCTCCAGCCCCAGGATGCGATGAGCCGACATCGAGGTGCCAAACAACGCCGTCGATATGAACTCTTGGGCGTCATCAGCCTGTTATCCCCGGCGTACCTTTTATCCGTTGAGCGATGGCCCTTCCACGCGGGACCACCGGATCACTATGACCGACTTTCGTCTCTGCTCGACTTGTCAGTCTCGCAGTCAGGCAGGCTTATGCCATTGCACTCAACAGCTGATTTCCGACCAGCTTGAGCCTACCATCGCGCGCCTCCGTTACTCTTTAGGAGGCGACCGCCCCAGTCAAACTACCCACCACACACTGTCTCGGACCCGGATAACGGGCCGCGGTTAGATATCCATAACGTCAGGGGTGGTATTTCATCTTTTGACTCCACCTGAGCTGGCGCCCAGGCTTCAAAGTCTACCACCTATCCTACACATGACGATACGAATACCAGTGTGAAGCTATAGTAAAGGTGCACGGGGTCTTTCCGTCTAACCGCAGGAACCCCGCATCTTCACGGGGAATTCAATTTCACTGAGTCTACGTTGGAGACAGCGGGGAAGTCGTTACGCCATTCGTGCAGGTCGGAACTTACCCGACAAGGAATTTCGCTACCTTAGGACCGTTATAGTTACGGCCGCCGTTTACTGGGGCTTCGATTCGCAGCTTGCACCACTCCTCTTAACCTTCCAGCACCGGGCAGGCGTCAGACCCTATACGTCGTCTTGCGACTTCGCAGAGCCCTATGTTTTTAGTAAACAGTCGCCACCCCCTGGTCTGTGCCCCCAATAAATAGTTGCCTATCTATTGGGCCCCCTTCTCGCGAACTTACGGGGGCATTTTGCCGAGTTCCTTCAACGTAGTTCTCTCAAGCGCCTTAGTATTCTCTACCTGTCCACCTGTGTCGGTTTAGAGTACGGTCTTAATGAAGAGGCTATTTCCTGGGACCTACTCACTGCACCCCCAATCCGATAAGGGGGTACAACTCTGCAGATCCGTCACCATCTTCTGGCTCACGAATATTAACGTGATTCCCATCGTCTACGCATTTCTGCCTCGACTTAGGGGCCGGCTAACCCTGCGCTGATTAGCATTGCACAGGAACCCTTGGACTTTCGGCGAGAGTGTTTCTCACACTCTTTGTCGTTACTCATGTCAGCATTCTCACTTCTGATACCTCCAGGCTTCCTCGCGGTTGCCCTTCATCAGCTTACAGAACGCTCCGCTACCGGTTCATATAAATATGAACCTCGCAGTTTCGGTGCATGGCTTTAGCCCCGATACATTTTCGCCGCAAAAACCCTTAATTAGACCAGTGAGCTGTTACGCTTTCTTTAAAGGATGGCTGCTTCTAAGCCAACCTCCTGGTTGTTTTGGGGTTTTCACATGCTTTCCCACTTAGCCATGACTTAGGGACCTTAACTGGCGATTAGGGCTGTTTCCCTTTCCACTACGGACCTTAGCACCCGCAGTGTGTCTGCCAGATATTACTCATCGGTATTCGGAGTTTGGTTAGGTTTGGTAATCCGGTGAGGACCCCTAGCCCATCCAGTGCTCTACCCCCGATGGTATTCGTCTAACGCTCTACCTAAATAGATTTCGCGGAGAACCAGCTATTTCCAAGTTTGATTGGCCTTTCACCCCTAGCCACAGCTCATCCCGCCCTTTTTCAACAGAGGTGGGTTCGGTCCTCCAGTGCATGTTACTGCACCTTCAACCTGGCCATGGCTAGATCACTTGGTTTCGGGTCTAATCCATCGAACTCAGTCGCCCTATTAAGACTCGCTTTCGCTGCGCCTACACCTAACGGTTTAAGCTTGCTCGATAAATTAAGTCGCTGACCCATTATACAAAAGGTACGCCGTCAGGATACGAGATCCCTCCGACTGTTTGTAGGCATTCGGTTTCAGGTACTATTTCACTCCCCTCGTTGGGGTGCTTTTCACCTTTCCCTCACGGTACTTGTTCACTATCGGTCGCACACGAGTACTTAGGCTTGGAGGGTGGTCCCCCCATGTTCAGACAGAATTTCACGTGTTCCGCCCTACTCGAATCCTTATCACGACATTACCTATACGGGGCTGTCACCCTCTATGGCTCACCTTTCCAGATGATTCTAGTTGTTCGATCAAAAGCATTGGCCTGGTCCGCGTTCGCTCGCCACTACTAACGGAGTCTCGGTTGATGTCCTTTCCTCTGGGTACTTAGATGTTTCAGTTCCCCAGGTTCGCCTCATATAGCTATGTATTCACTATATGATACCGCCGAAGCGGTGGGTTCCCCCATTCGGAAATCGTCGGGTCAAAGCTTATTCGCAGCTCGCCGACGCTTATCGCAGCGTATCACGTCCTTCATCGCCTGTGTGCGCCAAGGCATCCACTAAATGCCCTTTGGCTACTTGATTGCTCTCATTTGCAATGCTTACTTCAGTGTTCCTTTTGTAAAAACACGTCCATAAAACAATACTCAGCCCACTTACTCGACATAGGTGGGCACGAGAGTTATTCAATAAAATTGATTGTTTTTCCTGTTGACTACAAAACGCAAAAAAGTCACGAACAACACAAGCACAAAGTACTAGTATCGAACGATCATCGAATACATTAAGCAGTCTAAGAAAAGACCAAATAATATAATCTATCAAGACAATCCCAAAAAATTAAAACTTACTAATGATAACTTATTAGCAAATCCTAAAATACACCGGGTGTGGTGCGTCCTTGTTCAAGCGATTTATCATCCAAAACCCGAAGGTAATAGAAAGTAAAAAGCCGGAGCGAACAAAGCTCTAGGATAATCCTCTCTTCACAATGTCAAATAATCCAAATGCAGTAGCATATGGAAACGAATGTTCTTAATTCTTAAAAAACGAGCAAACAATTAAGTCGTTGCAAACGCAATCAGCGTCACAATCTCCAGAATCTAAGTGATCAACAACCAACACAACCAAAAGAAATTTGGTGGAGCCAGACGGGATCGAACCGACGACCTGAAGCTTGCAAAGCTACCGCTCTCCCAACTGAGCTATGGCCCCATAACAAAGTTATAAACTTTATTTAAACCTGTTTTAGCAAATGTTGTCGCTAACACTACAGTAGCGTTAATACACACTAGAAAAACCTAGCAGAAACAATCAACAATTCGATTGATAACCACAGGTCAAAATTTACAATCAGAAGAAAGCAAATGGTGGGCCTGGGTAGACTCGAACTACCGACCTCACGCTTATCAGGCGTGCGCTCTAACCGGGCTGAGCTACAGGCCCTAATTCATAGTGTGTGCTCTATATTTAAGAAGAAAGAGAAACGAAGACGGCGGGTCCCGCCGTTTATTAAACGGATATAAGGCATGAATTTCTGGTAAACCAGATAACCTTACATCCTTATGTTCTTAAGAGGGTAGATAAGGAACAAGTTCCTAAAAATACCCATCCTTAGAAAGGAGGTGATCCAGCCGCAGGTTCCCCTACGGCTACCTTGTTACGACTTCACCCCAGTCGCTGACCCTACCGTGGCCTGCTGCTTCCCTTGCGGGTTAGCACACAGTCTTCGGGTAAAACCAACTCCCATGGTGTGACGGGCGGTGTGTACAAGGCCCGGGAACGTATTCACCGTAGCATGCTGATCTACGATTACTAGCGATTCCAACTTCATGCTCTCGAGTTGCAGAGAACAATCCGAACTGAGACAGCTTTTTGGGATTAGCTCACCATCGCTGGCTGGCTGCCCATTGTCACTGCCATTGTAGCACGTGTGTAGCCCAGCCCGTAAGGGCCATGATGACTTGACGTCGTCCCCACCTTCCTCCGGCTTATCACCGGCAGTCCCATTAGAGTGCCCAACTAAATGCTGGCAACTAATGGCGAGGGTTGCGCTCGTTGCGGGACTTAACCCAACATCTCACGACACGAGCTGACGACAGCCGTGCAGCACCTGTATCCAATCCAGCCGAACTGAAGGAAAGTATCTCTACGATCCGCGATTGGTATGTCAAGAGCTGGTAAGGTTCTTCGCGTTGCTTCGAATTAAACCACATGCTCCACCGCTTGTGCGGGCCCCCGTCAATTCCTTTGAGTTTTAATCTTGCGACCGTACTCCCCAGGCGGAGAGCTTAATGCGTTAACTGCGCCACCGAACAGTATACTGTCCGACGGCTAGCTCTCATCGTTTACGGCGTGGACTACCAGGGTATCTAATCCTGTTCGCTCCCCACGCTTTCGCACCTCAGCGTCAGTATCGGACCAGTGAGCCGCCTTCGCCACTGGTGTTCTTCCTAATATCTACGAATTTCACCTCTACACTAGGAATTCCACTCACCTCTTCCGATCTCAAGACTGACAGTATTGAAGGCAGTTCCGAGGTTAAGCCTCGGGATTTCACCCCCAACTGATCAGTCCGCCTACGTGCGCTTTACGCCCAGTAATTCCGAACAACGCTTGCCCCCTCCGTATTACCGCGGCTGCTGGCACGGAGTTAGCCGGGGCTTCTTCTTCGGCTACCGTCATTATCTTCACCGATGAAAGTGTTTTACAACCCTAAGGCCTTCATCACACACGCGGCATGGCTGCATCAGGCTTGCGCCCATTGTGCAATATTCCCCACTGCTGCCTCCCGTAGGAGTCTGGACCGTGTCTCAGTTCCAGTGTGGCTGATCATCCTCTCAGACCAGCTATAGATCGTCGCCTTGGTAGGCCATTACCCTACCAACAAGCTAATCTAACGCGGGCTCATCTAATGGCGAAAAAACTTTCCCCCGAAGGGCTTATGGAGTATTAGCTCCGGTTTCCCGAAGTTATCCTCCACCACTAGGTAGATTCCCACGCGTTACTCACCCGTCTGCCACTCCCTCCGAAGAGGGCGTTCGACTTGCATGTGTTAGGCCTGCCGCCAGCGTTCGTTCTGAGCCAGGATCAAACTCTTAAATTTTAAAAATTTGATGCCTGCTTTTCTAAATACCGAAGTATTTAGACGTCGCTTTACGTTAAACAAAAAATTAAACTTCAAAAATCTGCACAACATCGCAGTGACATAAAATGTCATCACAACGTCACACAAATCATATGAGGTCCATCACATAAGTTTTTAACAATACCCAATAAAGGATACCATTAAGTAACATGGTGTGTTGTCTAGAAAAACGCGCGACTGCAAGAGTCTCGTTTACTCACTGTTCACAAATCAGCAAATTAATGCTAGATATTGATTCGAGAGAGTTAAGCCAGGACACCGCCGCCTGCGTTTCTCTTTCTTATATATTCAATTGTCAAAGAGCCCGATGGATATGAGACTGACGAATCAATCTATCCTCGATTGTATATAGATCAAATTGTGAGTTGTAAACCCCTAATAAAGACAAAAATAAAAGAAGGGCTTCCGATAACCCGGAAAGCCTAACTTTCGCTTATTGTCTTTCAGCTTGTCTGCGCTAGCCACTTTCGTGTGTCCCGCGTCCCCGCTGCTGATGTCGCTATTAACCCCATAACCGCCCTCAGAGTCAACGCCTTTTTTAAAAAAAGTTCATATTTTTTCAAAAAAAGTGCTAAGCGACTGAAAATTATAGAGTTTTATTTCCATCTTTTTTACACGCAAAAAAGTAGCTGCGGTAGCACCATACTCAACCTTTTTCGTTTCCTGAAAAAAACCTTTTCAAACGGCTTTATTTTCTCATTTTTACCCCATGAAACAGTCAAAAAAAGTGAGATTTTTTTTCATTTTGTTTGAAATCGATTAGATTCCGACGAAAACTTCCCCACAAACAAAGAAAAGCAACTCAACCAGGACATTTATTTCCTAATCATCACGTCTAGAAACGTGCCATTTCTAAAGGGGAAATATTCATCCAATAAAAGAGATCTAGATAGGCCCTATATATAGATGTATAGAGCATGCTTTTTCACACCAATTTCAAAACGCATTTTCTTAAGAAGACATGCTTTAATGATCAATTCATTCCGTCATGAAATATTCAGTATTGAGAAATCAGCAAATTAATGTCAGAGACAGCTATAAAAAGATTTTGACCTGTTTAGCTTTTTGGCACATTAATCTTTTTGAATGACAAGATTTAATATAATTTAAGTCGTACTCATTTATGACAACTTATTCAGGCATACCTTATTCAAGGCTTTTATCGTCAAACGATGCTAAACATGAATAAAGGGAACTTGAGGGGGAATTAAAGGTTGAAACATCGCAGAACGAGAGCCCCAAGGCATCCAAAGCAAAGGCTTCGTCAGCAAAAGAGCTTGGTTCCAGCCAAAGGTAACTCCTTGCCTGAAGTTTACCTCTCCAGAACACAAGCCGGTTCATCAAGCATATTTGACAAAGATCATTTCGGCGCCCATGCCGGCGCTAAATTCAAATGGCTCATTAGCACATTGATAGCAGGCACTGTTGGTGTGGCAGCATTAGGTGTGGCTCTATATGGTGCCATGAATGTTGAAGATGGCTCCGGTATGGTTGAATCTCTTAAAAAAGCCAGTGTCGCAGCAATGTCTCCCTTCAAACCCAAAACGATGGATGACAAACAGCTCACATCCTCTTTTGGTAAAACAGATCGCCTACCATCAACAAGCCAGGGCTTATCAACGAAATACATCATCCATGATTCAATCGTACAAAAACGTAACGATAGAGAATTTATCGCCATCAAACCTTATGTGCGCATCGTTACCCGCCTAGCCACGAATGTCGAACCGAATAAAGCCATCCCTCTTTTTAACCCTTTTAAGCTTTACGCAAACCTCAGCCCAATTGCATCTAAAAGCAATTCGCGCTCCAAAACAAACACAAGAGTACAGATGCAATCCAAAATCGTTGAGTTGCATGGTGGTATCCTGCCGACCGAAGATGGTCAGGAACTAGATGATAAAGAAATTCATCAACTCGTCTCTAACGAATATCAAGATGAGAACTTTGCACTAAGAGCAACGATCTATAACGACAAAGATAATTCTGATGTCCCAGAGGAAAAAGTTAAGAGGACAGCCCTACCTCTAACAAAAAACACAACCGTACTCGTAAAAACAATCATCATTCCAGATGAAGACAGTTTCGAAGGCTTAGAGACACATATTGTTGCCGTTCGTAAAAATGATAATCTGCGCACTGTTCTAGCAAATGCGAAAGTAAGCAGTTGGCAAGCTCCGGCAATCGCTGAAGCAATGGAGCCTATCTACTCCTCATCAAACATTAAAATCGGCCAAGAACTTCATTTGATGCTAACTCCTTCTCTCACAACAAACAATGAGATGGATCTCGTCAGAGTCAGTATTTACGAAAGTGGGGCTCATCTCGTTAGTATCGCCAGAAACTCAGCCGGTGAGTTTATCGCGAGTAATCACGGTGCACACTCAGCTCTCTTGGAACAACTTGCTTCAAAACAAAAGAAACGACCAACAAGCCTTTATAACAGTTTCTATCATTCATCCATGAAACAATCCATAGATCACAAGATGATCATGAAAGTGCTTCGCATTCATGCCTACGACACTGATTTTAAACAACGTGTCGGACCAGGTGATGGCTTTGAATTATTCTATGATGTCCAGGGTGATCAATCCACTACCGAAGCAAAATTAGGCAATCTGCTCTACACCTCTTTAACAATTGCTGGTGAAACCCGTAAGTTTTATCGCTTCCGCACACCAGATGGCGAAGTCGACTTCTATGATGAAAATGGAGATAACGCTAAAAAATTCCTAATGCGCAAACCAGTGCGTGGTGGTGGCGCTCGCTTCACTTCAGGATATGGTATGCGCTTTCACCCATTATTAAAACGACGGAAGATGCACAAAGGCGTTGACTGGGCAGCAAAACCTGGCACACCAATTTTAGCCGCAGGTAATGGCCGCATTGAAGCTGCTAAACGTCATGCAGGCTATGGTAATTATGTTCGCATCAAGCATGCCAACGGCTATAAAACCGCTTATGCGCACATGCTCCGCTTTGGTAAAGGTATTCGAACTGGTGCAAAAGTGCGCCAGGGTCAAGTCATTGGATATGTCGGCTCAACCGGCCGTTCAACAGGCCCCCACCTTCACTATGAAATCCTCGTGAATAACCGTCATGTTAACCCAATGCGCATCCACGTGCCCCGTGGTCGTCAGCTAAAGGGCAAAGAAATGGCCGATTTTCAAAAAGAAAGAACTCAAATAGACAGCCTTATGCGCCGTATCCCAGTAAAGACCCGCGTTGCTCAGAATGAGAAATAAGCCCGTACAATCTGAGTTCATTAGTTGCTCAAAATTCTTTGCTCTCTTTCAATCATATTGACATTTTTTGAGTAAGAGAGAAGGGCAGCTACTGCCTATTAATACTATCAAAGATGAAGTCTGCAAGTTGGCTTACTGTTCCGTCAGCCTTTGAGACCATTAGAGTAACCAATTCTTTCGCATCTGTGTCACTGAGGTTGGTTTGAGCCTTAAGCTCTGCAATGCACTTTGCTCATCTTGCACGCTTTGTTTCTGCCTTACGGTCTCTTTCTTTCCACTCTCTCTCCGGCTCTGCATATAGGACAGAACGACAGGGTTCACAATTGAATTGATGCGTCTCGAATTCATGGCCAATAAGAGCCTTGTCTACGCATCTATCGCAGTCTCTGTAAGGACCAGTGGCTAACTTCTGAAGATGATACTCCTGGTTTTCTTTACGAAAAATCGCTCAAGAAAGATCATCCTACGCCCTCCAATTCTTTAGATAGTTTGACATCTATTCACTTCTCTTAGAACCACTTCATTTGTCCATCTCAGAAAAATTCAAAGCCTATTTTGATACATTTCAACAAATAGAATTATCTTTCAGCCGAAGACGAAAAACGTAGGTCGAAGACCGTCAGCACCTAGTGCTGCCCATCGGAGGGCGGCAGCTTATCTGCCATCGCCCGTGAGGCTAAAAAGCACTCACACCTCGCTCACCAACATGTACAGGGCTATCTGTCTCACAGGAAAATCCATCAACCAAACGATCCGCAGCATTTTGCGCCATCTCATTAGCACCCTTATTTGCAAGCGCATCCACATAAGCCATATGACACGCTTCAGAACCTTCAAGTTTGGTCACAACGAGTATCTGCCCTTTGCGGCCCCCACTCCCTGTCTCTGTGTAATAACGAAGGATCGTCGCGATAGGCCTGCCATGGCGCAAACGCCACTCCATTTTCTTACCCACAGTATTAAAAGGGCTCAATCTTTGTGAAAAAGACTTCTGATTTAAGCCATTGTGGCCATATCCTAATGAAAAACGTAAGTCAGCCTCAGAAACAAAGACTTTTTGGCCAGCAAACCCACGGCAAATGAAAGTCGCCCACTCTCCTTCACCTTCTTCAGCTTGTGAATGCAAAGTGCATTTCTTTAAGTCAGTATCAGTGTAAACACTATTTCCATCGGCAAATGCCATTGAAGTAAATATAAATACATTAAGCCCAAATAAAACAGCCAAACCAATCAAAAAACATCTAATCATTTCTTTCACCTGTATTAAAATCTACGTCAAAATCAAAAAATTCGGGTGTTTTTACAAATTATCCCGTATCTGATGCTAATTTAGGGGTTGTCGCCAAGCTCAGTCCGGCCTAGAACCCACTCATATGATTAAAACATACGCCATTTAGCATCATAGCTGTTGGCCAAAACTAAACAAGGACCCCAAATGCGTATTGATGAAATAGCTGTCGGCAAAAACGCTCCAGATGACATTAATGTCATTATTGAAGTTCCAATTGGCGGAGAGCCTGTAAAATATGAAATGGATAAACCTTCAGGAACCATGTTCGTTGACAGATTCCTATACACCTCTATGCGCTATCCAGGCAATTACGGCTTCATTCCTCACACTTTGTCAGATGATGGAGACCCAATTGACGTTCTTGTGGTTAACAACCGCCCCCTCATTCCAGGCTGCGTAATTAATTGCCGCCCAATTGGCATACTCCAAATGAAAGACGAAGCCGGCATGGATGAAAAAATCATTGCTGTTCCCTCTGATGAGGTGACTGCAATGTATTCTAATGTGAAAACAATCTCAGACCTTCCCCAAATGCGCTTAAGCCAAGTATCTCACTTCTTTGAAAGATACAAAGATCTTGAATCCGAAAAATGGGTAGAAATTGTGGGCTTTGAAGGTGCTGATGTTGCTAAAGAATACATCCAAAAAGCACTAGACGCTGTAAAGTAAGTGTTACGATTATTAATTAGAGAATTAAAGGGTTTGAAATGACCAAAATGCGATTAGCTGTAATGGGTGCCGGTGGCAGAATGGGCAAAGAGCTAACAATTGCTGCCATTGATAACGAAAATACAGAAATCGCAGGTGCCACAGAATATGAAGGCTCGAACCTTGTTGGTGAGGATATTGGTCCACTTAACAATCTGGAGCCACTTGGCATCACCATCACAGATAACCCTTTAGATCTTTTCACCAAAGTGGATGGCATCCTGGATTTTACCAATCCAGCTGCCACCATTAAATTCGCTGAATACGCAGCACAAGCCCGCATCGTACATGTTATCGGCACAACCGGTTTCACACCATCAGAGGAAGAAAAGCTAGAAGCCGCCAGCCGTCATGCGACAATCATCAAAGCTGGCAATATGAGCCTTGGGGTAAATTTACTTACCGCTCTGGTCAATAAAGCCGCCAAAACCCTCGATGAAGCTTACGATATCGAAATCATAGAGATGCACCATCGCCATAAAGTCGATGCTCCCTCTGGTACAAGCCTCATGCTTGGCAAAGCCGCCGCTGAGGGAAGAAGCATCAACCTGGATGACAAATCAGTCAGAGTTCGCGATGGCATCACAGGCGCAAGAAATCAAGGCGACATCGGCTTTGCCTCAATTCGTGGCGGAAGCGTGAGAGGCGACCACACTGTTATCTTTGCAGCTGATGGTGAACGCTTAGAGCTAACCCACAAAGCAGATGATCGAAATATCTTTTCAAAAGGCGCTATTAAAGCTGCCCTTTGGGGAAGAGATAAAAAACCCGGCCTTTACTCAATGGCTGATGTTCTCAACATAAATGAATAATTCATAAAAATTGAAGTGCTCACAAAAATTAGAGCAAACAATCAAAGACGTGATGAAAGACTAAAGGGACTAAAAGAGATGGAAAACCTACTCGTGCTTGTTCGGCACGGTCAATCAGAATGGAACAAACAAAACTTGTTCACCGGCTGGAAAAACCCAGACCTAACAGAGCAAGGTGTTGCAGAAGCCATTAGCGCTGGACAGCGCCTAAAAGCAGCTGGCTACAATTTTGACCTAGCCTACACAAGCGAGCTAAGCAGAGCCCAGCGCACACTCAGCCTCATGCTAAAAGAACTTGGCCAGGAAGACTTGGAAACCATCAGAGACCAAAAGCTTAATGAACGCGACTATGGCGACCTAGCTGGCCTCAATAAAGACGACGCCCGCGAAAAATGGGGCGAAGCTCAAGTTCACATTTGGCGCCGGTCTTATGATGTCCCACCTCCAGGTGGCGAAAGCTTAAAAGACACAGCAGAACGCGTCTTGCCATATTACAAAGAAATCATTTGGTCTAGTTACAAATCAGGTAAAAACTTAATCGTCGCAGCTCACGGCAATAGCCTGCGCGCAATGGTTATGGAACTTGAAGGCCTCTCACCAGAAGAGATCATGCAACGCGAAATCGCCACCGGTCAGCCAATCATCTATCGCCTAAACGAAGATGGCTCCGTCCAGGACGTAAAAGATCTAGCAGCCTAGATTTAAGAGATTTAAATAAAACTACCCAAATCAAAAAAGCAGAAAAACAAGATGTGTTTTTCTGCTTTTTCTTTATCTAAATTGAAAAATTAATTTCCATCACGTCCTTAGCCGATTAGACGTCACTTTCTGAAAAAGCTAGCTTAAATCCTGGCTTTCATCTTATAGTTAGTTAGAGCATAACCAGCACAGAGTATAACTTGCCATGCCGTTTTCGAACATTGTCACCGTTGTAGTCCTGCTTCTTTTTTATTTTGTTTTTAACGATAAAAAACAGGATCCCATCCCTGCTCCCACTCAATATGAACTGAGAAAAAAAATAGCAACCCAATATGCAGAGGGTTGCAAAAGCTTTGACGAGTTATCTGATAGTCAGAGAAAAAGAGACTTATCCTATCAAACCAAGGGCGAATTTTGTATGAAAGCCTTTTTCACAGACCATCCTCTGGGCTTGCCTTCTGAATTTTTATCTGCGCAAAAATTGAAACAATTTGAAAATCACCTCAAAAACGACCACTGCAAACAGGCAGAACAAATCTTATGGCAAACTTACAAAAAGCGATATCCCAAAGTTCCACCTGTTAATTTTCAAAGAAAGAATAATAGCCTGCGACTTAATTGGCGATTTTATTTTTTAACTAAATCAAGCCCCGCAACGCTTTTTTGTCTTACAAAAAACGAATTTGAAACTGCTCAAAAAATCATCGAAGATAAAAAGTTACAAACCACACCAATATCAAATTTAAACAACTTATATCGGATTGAAACCCCACAAGAAGCTGGCAGAGACAGAAAGCAAGCCCTCTTTCATCTATACAGACTATTAGCAAAATTGGATCATCAAGCGACCCAACTATACTTCATAGATCAAACCGTTAGAAATCAAGCCTTAGCATTAGACGTCGAGCCTTTCTATTTCTTGCTCAAACGGTTAGACATCAAAGGACATCTACCTGAAAAATATAAAAAACATCTAATAACAACAAAAGCAAAGCTAACCAACAACCAAAGAAAACGCATTGAGACAAAAGCCGAAAATTCGTACATTTCTACACTGATTGACTTTCCTCTGAAACGGAAAAACAAATAGGCTGCCTTAATGGCCATAAACTAGGGACAGCCTAGATTATCAGACAACTGTCGAAGCTTTCCGATTTTATAATTTTGATCGTTAATCTTAAGTGGAAAAGAAACGATTTTTCTCTGTTCTGAATCAATATCAGATTTAACGCGTTCAATCTCCCTTTCGAGCTATTGAATTTCTCTTTGTAAGTCTAGAACCACACTCGCCCCAGCCACTTTTCCAAATGGACCGCGAATAGCACCCACAAAATGTGCGGCAATCAATAATTTATTTTTATTACTCAATTGATCATTTAAGTTAGATAATTTTCCACGAGCTCTACTTAAATTATTCTCAACATCTACTTGCTGTATTTTTAAACTATTCAATTTTTCTATTTCGCCCCAGATCTCATTGTTAAGTCGATCACATTCAATCTTTTGATCTGAATTCATCTTTTATGCCTTCAAATAATTACACCAATCATGCAATTATGAAGCTTGCTCAATGAACGGGGATTACTTTATTAAGATTGAATACTTGAACGCTGCCCCAGCCTCGTTTGCCAAAATAATAACAACAGCAACAAAGCAAAAGCGGGCAAATATAGCCACTTCGGCGACAAACGGTCAGGGTTAGCAAGCTGAACTTGTTCAATCACATCCCCAAAATTCAGTCCCGCTTTCTTACCTAGACCAATAAAATTGAGGTTCGATACATCAATCCCACCTTTTTCATTCAAAGATCCAGTTATTCCCAATCGCTTAAGCGTAACTACGCCCTGCTTATGAGCATCAGTAAGCGTCTTTGGCTTTTTCTCATCACTCATCTTCACAGTCACCCATTTGCGCGCATCTTCACGCTGTGAGTAATAATAGAGCCGCAAATTCTCTGCCTTAACACCTTGCGTAAGGCCCGAAGGAGCAACAGGAACAAAAGTCGGAGAAATCTTATTCATAAAAAAATCAGGTCGAAAACAAAGACAGCATACAACAAAAAGTAATCCCATTTGAGCAAAATTCAACCGTCCAAACATCCACCTGAAACTCAAAGAGGTAAACGCTAATATCCCAGCCAATGAGGCAATAAATATCAAACACCCTTCCCAAAAAGACGTCACATTCAAAAGCAATAAATCAAGATTGAAAATAAATACAAAAGGCAAAATCGCTGTTCGTATAGAATAGAAAAACGCTTGAAAGCCAGTCTTCATCGGATCCCCTTTAGAGATCCCAGCTGCCGCATAAGCAGAAAGAGCAACGGGCGGTGTAACATCCGCCATCAAGCCAAAATAAAATACAAACAAATGCGCCGCAATGAGCGGCACTTCTAAACCAACACTCGCACCAACCTTAGCAATCACCGGCACCATAAGCGTCGCCACAACCAGATAATTGGCAGTGGTTGGTAACCCCATTCCCAAGATAAGAGAAATAACAGCAACCAAAATAAGAAGAAGATATAGATTACCCATCGACAATTGCTCAACAATGCTTGTCAAAGCATTCGACAAACCAGACTGCCCAACAGCCCCAACAATGATCCCGGCCGCCGCCAAGGCAAGCGCCACAGAGACCATATTCTTCGCCCCTTGAATGAGCCCTTCAATAATAATAACTGCGCCCTGCTTAAGTCCCTGAACAACATTGCCACGAGCAAAAAGCACCTCACGAACAAGCAGAATTCCCATTAAGAAAATAATCGCCCAAAAAACAGCACTCCCTGTTGTCATTCGAGCGCCGACAAGCAAGTAAATCATCAATACAAGCGGTAAAAGATAATACCCCTGGCCCTTGATCAATTGCCAAGCCGTCATAAGCTTCCCATCCGAAACGCCTGACGGACGTACAGGCTTCAGCCCCAAACGCTGCGCTTCTAAGTCAGCAATATAAAACAACGCGATGTATGAAATCACCGCTGGCACAAACGCATGATAGATCACATCAAAATAGCTAATGCCTAATAGCTCAGCCATAACAAAAGCAGCCGCACCCATAATGGGCGGCATGATCTGTCCGTTAATAGACGCCGCCACTTCAATTGCCCCAGCGCGTTCAGCCGAAAGGCCCGTGCGCTTCATTAAAGGGATAGTAAACGTGCCTGTGGTCACTGTGTTCGCTATAGAAGACCCAGAGACCATGCCCGTCATCCCAGACGCAAGCACAGCCGCCTTTGCAGGCCCACCTCGATAGCGCCCCACCAAACTAAGCGCCAAGTCCATAAAAAATTGCCCCGCTCCAGCCCGGTCAAGCAAAGCTCCAAAAACAACAAACAAAAAGATAAACCGAACAGCCACATCAATCGGAATGCCAAACACACCCTGGTCTGTCAGCCACTGATAATTCGCTAGCCCAGTTAACCCCACACCTTTATGAGCGATCAAATCAGGCATGTAGGGACCAAAATAAGAATAGAGCAAAAAGACAAGCCCAACGAGCGCTAAGGGCAAACCAATAGCCCGCCTTGTTGCCTCAAGCAATAACCCAAGACCAATCCACCCTAAAACCGCTTCATAGGGCACGATATATCCAAAAACTTCAGTCTTGGCGATTAAGCCAGCTCGTGTGGAAATCGCCTCATAATTCCCCCACACATATAGCGCAGCAAAAACAGAGAGAGCTCCCAAAACCACTGAAAGATAAGAAGGACGCCCCAACCCATCAGGCCTGTTAAAAACAGCTCCAAAACTCAAAAAACAAAGCGCAAAAGCAAAGCCAAGATGTATCCCGCGCGCTGCAATACCAGTTGGCAAACCAACCTCAAGCCAAAACGGAAACGGAGACGCAATCCAAAGCTGGAAAAATGCCCACAACAGCGCGATACCAGCTACCATAAGAGCATACGGTTCAGCTAAATGAAAATCACCACGCTCTTTATCAAGCGCTGATACAACATCCTCACTAAGTAATTCATCTTGTTTAGAACCCATACGCTTTTTTAGCCCCCATAATTGACCATTTATCTTTAATGAAGCACCCCTAAACGAAAACATCAAGAACCATAAAAAAAGGTCTCTCAAAATTTTGAGAGACCTTTTTAAAATCAACTGATAATTACAAAAAACCTTGTTATTTAATCCAGCCCTTTTCTTTGTAATATTTCAAAGCTCCGGGATGCAGCGGTGCTGATAAGCCATCCTTTACCATAGTCTTAGGATCAAGCACCCGAAATGCTGGATGATACTTCTTAAAATCATCAAGTCCTTCAAAAACAGCTTTCACAAGACCATAGACAACTTTGTCAGATACATCTGCCCGTGTCACCAAAGTCGCCCGCGGACCAAATGTCGTAACATCTTCTGTCACAGTTGAGTAAGTCCCAGTTGGAATTTTGGTAAAGTTAAAAAACGGGCGCTCATCAACTAACTTTTTAACTGGAGCGTCTGTTAAAGAAATGATCCGTGCTTCACAGCCATCCGTTGCTTGCGACACACCCGCATTTGGAAATCCAACTGAATAACCAAAAGCATCAATGTTCCCATTACAAAGAGCCCCTGCTTGCTCTGTCGAGTTCAGTTCAGTTGCAAGAGAGAAATAACTTTTATCAACGCCATAAGCCTTCATTAGAGTTTCAAATGTGCCCCGCTGACCAGAACCAGCATTGCCAATATTCACGCGTTTTCCTTTAAGGTCAGCCCATGATTTTATGCCAGATCCTTTAGCAACTAAAATCTGAAACGGTTCAGCGTGCAAAGAGAAAACGGCTCTAATACTTTCAAGCTGATTGCCCTTAAACTTACTCGTTCCCTTATAGGCATGATATTGCCAATCAGATTGAGCAACACCAAAATCAAGCTCTTTCGAACGAATGGCATTGATATTATAAATCGAGCCACCAGAAGATGGCGCATTACACCGAACAGCATCTCCATTTTTATTTGCAGCCTTGTTCATCAAGTCGCAAATCTTATTCCCAGCAACAAAATAAACCCCTGTTGGGCCACCAGTTCCAATTGAAACAAATGTTTTTTCAGCCTTTGCAAGTGAAACAGAACTGGCAAAAACCAGCCCGCAGCTAAGCAAACCACCCACAAAACTCTTAAACATCCCAGCTTTCTTAACGACGTTCATCTTATAACCTCTTGATATAAATGAAGATATTTCTGTGTCTTTCTTATTCGTTCTCAGACATAAAATTAGTACTTTATGTCAAAATCACGATAGCCAAAAAAATAAGAAGAAAGAAGGCTTTAAAAAAATTATCTGCTCTGCCCAGCCTCTTCAAGCTCAGCTAAATAAGTTGGCCATAGTTCGCCATGTTCCGAACCAAGCTTGTGCAAATAGACCCAGCTGTAAAACCCGGTTTTATGCCCATCACTAAATTGAATGCGAACCGCATAATTCCCAACAGGCTCAACATCAGTGATGAGAACCATTTTTTTGCCAAACTGTAACTTTCGCTCAGCTTCACTGTGCCCCTGCACCTCAGCACTCGGGCTGTAAACACGCAAATATTCAGCTGACAATTCATAAGTATTTTCAGCAAATGTAACCGTGAGTAAATCCCTCGAATGAGAAAGCCTAATCTCACTCGGCACAAGCTGATCATTAATAGACTGATCAACTTTCGTCACATCAGAAGTTCCATTCCCAGAAGTCATGGATAAAATCCCTTCATTAAGGCTTTAGCCTTCAGCTCATAGTCCATTCGACTATAGCTATTAAGTAACTAGGGGTTAGCCCCTACTCAATCACAATCTTTGGCGCAGCAACTCTTGTATCCTCACCCTGCGCATCAAGTGTCGCCCAAATTTTCGCAGCTATCTCCATGTAAGCTTGTGCTTCAGCACTTTCAGGATTAGTCGCCACAATAGGACGTCCCGCATCAGACGTCTCACGAATATCCATATGCAATGGAATCTGTCCTAAGAAATCAGCACCAATCTTAAGGGCTTCTTCTTTCGCGCCGCCATGACCAAAAATGTCAGAACGCTCACCGCAAGACGGGCAAAGAAAATAGCTCATATTTTCAACAAGGCCCAAAATAGGAATATTCACCTGAGCAAACATATTAATACCCTTGCGTGCATCAATCAGCGCCAGATCCTGCGGCGTTGAAACAATAACTGCCCCAGAAAGCGGTGTTTGCTGGGCAATTGTAAGTTGAACATCACCAGTCCCAGGTGGCATATCAATAACCAAAACATCCAAAGGCGCCCAGGTGACCTGATTGATCATTTGGCCAAGTGCCGACATAACCATCGGCCCGCGCCAAACAACTGGCGTTCCTTCTGCCACCATAAAGCCCATGGACATAACTTTCACACCATATGCTTCTAAAGCGATGATTTCATTGTTCGGTCCGGTTTGCGGCTCTTCATTTAAACCAAGTAAACGTGGCATAGAGGGCCCATAAACATCAGCATCCAAAATGCCAACATTCAAACCTTGTGCTTTAAGGCCCATAGCTAAGTTAACAGATGTTGTTGATTTTCCAACACCGCCCTTGCCAGAGGCAACAGCAATAACATGACGCACACCAGGAATGGCTTGTCCAGCAGCTGCTTGTTGGCCACCACCACCTTGAGGTCCTCCGCCAGCAGGACTATTAGATTTTCCATTTGCCTTCTCATTTGCCTGGCCATTAGCGTGCCCGTTAGCTTGAGATCCATTTGATTTCTGGCGTTCAGCAGTAATTGTCACACCAACTGAAGACACATCATCAAGGGCACCAACAACATCTTCGGCTTTCCGGCAATAGGGCTCTAATTTTTGCGGGTCTTCATTGCCCGCATCAAGGGCAAAATAAACCTTACCATTGGCAATCACCACTTCAGAAACCAGACCACGGTCAACAATATTGTCACCGCCTTCAAATTCAATCGACTTTAATGCGTCTAGTATTTTCTCTTTCGTGAGACCGGCCATCAATGGCTCCCTTTCTAAAAATAAATCAAATGCAACAAAGCTAAAAAACGATAGCTTTGAAAACAAGCACTTCAAATAAAGTGAAGCTATATTTACGCTCTTGACATATAAATAGCTAGATGTAACCAATTTCAAGCATAAAGGCTCAAAAAAGCTGCATTAATTCGTCTAAAAAACAACGGATAAAACAACAAAACAAATGAGACACAGCTTTTAATTGTTTATGGTAAAATATTAAAGATCACCAAAAACTAACTGATTGAAATCAAAATGGCTCGAAAACAAATTGATGATTGCTTCCTGCACGACAAAGATCGCCTCACACACAAAGAAGCCCTAAACATCCTCAAAACCAACCTGAGCCCACTTTACACAACAGATACAATAAACATTAATGAAGCTGATAATCGTGTGCTAGCTGAAGATATAAAAGCCCCGCGCCCAATCCCTGCACACAGAAACGCAGCAGTCGACGGCTATGCCTTCGCACATAACGAATATTCAAAAGACACAGGAACAACCTTTCCTGTAAGTGAAAGAGTAATTGCTGGTGCGCCCTTAATTGAAAAAACACAAGAAAACTCTGCCACGCGCATTTTCACCGGCGCTGTCATGCCAGCTGATCTAGATACCGTCGTCATGCAGGAAGATATCATCCTAAATGAACAATCAGAAGGTGAGACAATCCCTGAGAAAGAGATAAAAGTCACAATCCCACCAGGCTTAAAACAAGGCGCCAATTGCCGCCAAGCCGGAGAAGACACTGCTGAAAACAGCATCATTGTAGAAAAACAAACAAAATTAACCAGTCGTCACATCGCCGCAATAGCATCCGCTGGCATAGATGAGCTCAAAATTCACCAAAAACCCAAAGTCGCCATTCTCTCAACGGGCAATGAAATCTTATCACCAGGCGACGAGTTTCACTTAGGCAAGGTTTATGATTCCAACCGGCCCATGTTAAAATCTCTCATCAAATCACAACAAGCTGATTTAACAGACCTCGGCATCATCAAAGATAACCCGAACGACATTCAAAATACACTTATGGAAGCTGCCAAAACACATGACGTCATAATCACATCTGGTGGTGCCAGCAAAGGTGAAGAAGATCACATCATCACCAGCCTGCAAAAGCTAGGCAAACAACATATGTGGCAACTCGCCATCAAACCAGGCCGGCCAATGAGCTTTGGTCAAATTAATGACACGCTGTTCATTGGCCTGCCCGGCAATCCGGTTGCTGCTTTTATTTGCTTTTTTCTCTATGGCATCCCGATTTTAAATCGTCTCTCAGGGCAAGAATGGCAAACCCCACACAAGTTCCAGGTCATTGCTAATTTTGAAATTCCAAACAAAAAACCTGACCGCCGCGAATTCTTACGCGGAACTTTAAAAACAGAAAACGGAATAACATCTGTCGACAAATTCAACCAAGACGGCTCCGGCATCATCCGCTCCCTCACAACAGCTGACGGCCTCATTGAGATTGACGAAGCCACCACAAGCGTCAACAAAGGAGACCTAGTCACCTTCATCCCCTTCGCCCAAAACGCAATATAAGAATACCTAAATAAATTATAAATTCGATATACGAAGAAGGAGTGACGCCACTTCGGCGTCAGGACATGGCGAAACGCCAGTGAAGCCCGGCGTGAGCGCCGCCCCTCGGAGGCCCAAGTGCCTTTAGCGCTTGGAATAGCCGTGAGAGAAAAAAAGCGCGGTTGCAAGGGGGCAACCTGAAGCGCCACTAAGAAAGCCATAAAATAAACGCAAAAATAAGCCACACAAAAACGAATAAAGAAAAACCAATAGTTTTTAAGGCATAGGTCCTTCAAGTGTTAAGTTTTTTTCATGGCATAATTTCTTTTCTGCATTGGCTGGCAAGCCTTGTTCAGGGCACCATTCGGCTCATCATCAGTGTGATTGTGTTTAACCCAAATCTAGGCCCCTTGCGATACATCACAGGTACCCTTTTCTTTTATTGTATTTTTGCAGTTTTTCTTGTCTATGTTTTTGCGCCTATCCGCGGCTGGGCTGGCTCCATCTGGCTCGGGCCCCAAATTCATTACGCCTCAGAGCGCTGGCTCGGCACGGCCATTTATGAAAAAGACGGCCACTTCATCGGCACCTTTGATCCGAATATGGATTCAAAGCGCGACTTAAACACCAGCGGTAAACCCATCATCTTCGATGAGTTAAATTATACCGCCAATCCGGACCATAAATCCATTCCTGTCCATACCGTCCCCGATCATTTCTGGAATTGCCTAACTTATCATGAAGACCGTCACCTTGGCGGCCTGTTTAATCCGTTCGGCATAGACATCATCGGCGTCCTCAAAATTCCATACACAACCGCCATCCGCTCCTACAAAGCCAAGAAACTCGCCTTCGGCGTTGGTGGCTCAACACTGCCCATGCAACTAGTTCGTGTTTATCATGCCTCCCCTCCAAGCCGAGGCGAAAACAGTTTTGATAAACTCCGCCGCAAAATGCTCGAATGGTGGAACGCTCCCGTTTTCTTCTGGGAACTCACCAGAGGCGGCAATATGGAGCTATTGAAACAATGGTCCGCCAATCACCTGTGGCTGGCGCACAGAACTGGTGGGCAAGACCTACAGGGCATCGAAATCACCTCCCGCATCATCTTCGGCAAACCAGCAACAGAACTTACAACTGCTGAGCAATATCTGCTGGCGTCATCAGTGAACAAACCGATCATCCTGCTCAAAGGCTCAGACAAGCTCAATCAAGTCCGCCTCGATCGCTGGCGCTATGTAGCTGAAGTGCGTGCAAAAGCTTGCGCCACAAACTTGCTGGCAACTGATGAGCAAAAAAAATCCGTCTTGTTTGATCTCACATTGCTGGCCAATGGCCCACCAGAGGCACAGATCCAACCCAAGCTTCAAAGCACGATCAAAAAGCAATTTCCGCATCTTGAAAAAGTCGCAAGAGCAAACCCAATCATGCGCGCCAACCTTCTTATCCCCGCTGCACGCTATGCCGCGAGAGAAGAGATGAAAAACGCATACGGCTTCAATTGGCGCCAATATGTGCGCGGCGTTGACCTCACGCTAGACGTCACTAAAAACCAACCCTTCCGCACAAAGGTTTGGGAAGCTTTAGAAAAACTACAAAAGAAATACGAAAAACAAATCAACACCGATTACACGCTGGACTTAAAAACCTTCAAAGACCCTGAAGCGGCAGACAAAATAATGCCAGATGTCATCATCGCCGCTGCCAACACCAAGGGTGAAATCGTCCGTTATTTTGAATCGAATGACATCGCAGCCTACTATGGCTCGCCCTATGCCCGCTCAAATGAAAATGGTAGATATGAATCTGAGCGAGAAATAAGAGCCATCGCCTCAGTTGGCAAAATGATGGCCGCCATTGGCCTAGCCAACCAGGGTAAAGACACACTTCAGTCAAGCTATATCGACAACCAAGCCTTCGAGACCGGCCTCAACACCTGCCGTCGCAATGGTACACTCACCAAGCCGCGCCGCGCCGAAGTCGCCTTTGCATGCTCACTTAACCGTCCGCTAGAATGGCGCATGGCAAAGTACGGCCAGAAAGGCTCACAAACCATCATCGACAAATTCGGCTTCACCATGCCCTACGCCCCTGATGCCCAATCCAGAACACCAGCGTCAACAGCAATGGTCCGCGGCCTCGTGACAGCGTCGCCCAGAAAAGTGCATCAAATGTCGACCGTGATTTTGGCAAGCCTGACGGGCAAAGGAAATAACTCAATTCCATTGCCCTTTATGGTGAGAAATTTTCAACGCACGGGCTTACAAAACCCATATGAGAAAAACACAGCAACAAGTTCATTCCAAAGCAACACAGACATCATCCCAAATCGGGTCATCAGAGCCTCCGCCCGTCCGCGCCTAAAGCAATTCCTAAGCGCCCCGCTCTGTTACACCAGCGGCAACAAACGCCACGGAACATTGAAGCAAGTTTCAAACTGGTGCGCGGCAAGAAATAAAGATGTGAGACTACATTTCGCCAAAACCGGCACGCAGGTGACGGTCGACGCCGACCAAACCGTAGACGTCTGGGTCTCCGGCGGCATTCAGTTTTCTAATGGGAAGGCATATTCTTATGTGATTACGGTAGGAACAGGCAACAGAAACAGAGCCTGGGCCACCAAACTCCACTCCTCCCAACTCGCCACGCCTTTGCTGAAAACTCTCCTAAAAGAACTGAGGAATGATGCGTTTAATAAACGGAAGGTGAAAACTAGCCGAGCTAATTGATTGATTAGCCAATACTGAATTTATCTGAAGTGCAAAAAATGGCTAATTTAAATCGTTTAATAAGATATAGGTAAGTCAATAATCTTAATACTACTATCACTTAATCCTAATTGCAGATCTTGATTGGTTTGTTCAAGATTAGATTTAATTTCCATCGCATTTTTTCCATCTGGAATTAACACTTCTGACAAGAAGTCTTTAATAGTTAATCCTGTCAACCCGGGGACATCCTGTAAAGGAAGAGCAAAATTCTTCGGCTTATCTTTGCCAGAGTTTTCATCAACAGCCTTCATTATTTGATTTTCACCTCGAACAATCGGATTGTAAACAACCCGCCATTCTTTTTCATTCTTGAAAAAAGGGTCTTTAGAACCATAAACAAATTGCTCTACAACAGACCACATAAATGAAAAAATCTCTTCTTCAGATAATTCTAAAAACAACTTATTATTATCTAATATGCGTTCGGAGGTATCTTCCAAAAGAGTAAATAACGCATCTTTATCTTCATAAATAACTGGATAAGAGTTAGCACCGACAGCATCGCTAATCTGCCTCATAGGAATTGGATTTATTTTTACTGATACTCCATCTCCCTCTTTTAATCTGGCATACTCTTTCCACATCTCTACCGTTCCAACAGGAACTTGAGGGTCAAATTCACATATACAAAAAATGTATGTGTTATTTAATAATGAGTGTCCATGTCCATTAATATGATACTTAATCTTTTCAGAAAGCCCATTACATTTGTTATCAAAAAAGTTCCAAAGCTTAATTGCTTTGTTACTGTTTATAAACTTTTGTAAAGGTTCATAACCATATTTCATTTCAGTTTTATCTTCCATATTCTCAATATTATGGAGCCATATACTGTTTGATTTAGCTATGTTAATTAAATTAACTGATTGTGAATAATGAACCATCCTTGAAGACGGCATCCAAAGTTGTTGGTACCTCTCAAGTGCTTTTGGATTAATAATAGCATTTACTTTTAGCTGGTTCGGATTGAGACTAATTCCTAACTCTGCCGCATAAGTACGAAGTATTTCATTTGGAGCTAAAAGAATTTGATCTATAGAAATATGCATTAGAAAATCCAAATTAGTTAAACATACAAAACATTTTTTTGAAGAAATTATAAAAAACCCACCGTATCTCTCCGGCCCGCGCATTCGCAAGCCGAAGGCTTAAGCGAAAGCATTGCGCGCCAAATTATCACCAAAAGAGGCGGAGTGCGGTGATGCTCCGCATCACCATAGCACGTGAGACAAAATTCAAGGCTCTATCCATACGAAGAAGGAGTTCAGCCCTCTTCGGGCTGAAGAACATGGCGAAGCGACAGCGTAGCCCGGCGTGTTGCGCCGCACCTCGTAGGCTCAAGCGCGTTCAGCGTTTGAAATAGCCGTGAGAGAGATTAACTAGCCATCTTCATTTCCTGGCTCAACTTCTCAGCAAAAATAATCAAGCCAATACGGCTTTCAACAAACAGCTCCCAGGTGCCATAGCCGGTCACCATTTCTGCAATTACCGGGTCAGCGATTTTTGAGCGCGTTTCGTCAACCGAATCCACCCACACATAAAGGGCTGGCCCGTGTTTGAAAGACGGGAGAACTTCTGGCGGCATTGTCCGCTTCGCGTGGGTTTCTTCAACCAGAATGATCTGCGTTTGCCCAGCACTCATGCCAACACAGCCATCATTAAGCACATCACCAAACTCTGAATTTTGAACGGTTGGTTGCAGTGTGGTTAGCTCAAAACCCATTGCGCTAAAACGGCGCTTGGCTGAAGCCATGTCATCGACAAGATAAAGTGGTGTGGCTTTCAGTGGGCTTGGTGTTTCACGCCCGCTCAGCCATGCTTGATCAAAAGTTGCCATCAAATTTACTCCTAATATATGCTATCCAACTCCCCCCTTGCCGCTAAACAACAAGGAACATAATGAGAACATACCCTGATTCGCACAAAAAGAACAGAGGAAGAACAAAAATAATTTTACCCCCATATTTTTGTTCTCTTAGTTTTCAGAAACACAAATAAATCAGTTAATTAGATAATTAAGAAGGCCTGAGCGGCCTCTTTATGCCCATTTGAATAAAAGTAAAAAAACCAAAGAACTTCCAAAAAATTCTAATCTCCAAACCAACAATACGATGAAGGAGTTCAGCCCTTTTTTGCACTTCAGTTGCCCACTAGCAACCGTACCAGGGCTGAAGGACATGACGCCAGGGGCGTCCGGCGCGTTGCGCCGCCCCTCGGAGGGCCCGCTGCTTCGCAGCGGAATAGCCCGTGAGAGAAAAAGAGACAGCCCCCCAAAAAAACTATCTACACTTGACACGATGGTTTCCAATGCTAAACACACCCATTACACGTCTAAACACATCTATTCAGGGGACAAACCATGAGCGCTGAGCGTTATAACGCACCAGAAACCGAGCAAATCTGGCAAAAGCAATGGGCAACAGAAAAAATCTTCGAAGCTGAGGTGAACTCAGACAAAGAAAAATATTATGTCCTCGAGATGTTCCCCTACCCCTCTGGCCGCATTCATATGGGCCATGTCCGCAACTATGCCATGGGTGATGTGATCGCCCGCTATAAACGCGCCAAGGGGTTTAACGTGCTGCATCCAATGGGCTGGGATGCGTTCGGCATGCCAGCTGAAAACGCAGCCATGAAAAATGGCGGTCACCCTTCTGAATATACGTATAATAATATCGCCGTAATGCGCGACCAGCTCAAATCAATCGGCCTGTCGCTTGATTGGTCACGCGAATTCGCCACCTGCGATGTGGACTATTACCAACAGCAACAAAAGCTGTTTATCGACTTTTTAGAACATAATCTAGTTTACAGAAAATCCGCCCGTGTCAATTGGGATCCTGTTGATCATACAGTTCTTGCCAACGAGCAAGTAATTGACGGCAGAGGCTGGCGCTCTGGTGCGTTGGTCGAGCAACGCGAGCTAACACAATGGTTCTTCCGCATCACAGACTATGCCGATGAACTGTTGGAAGATTTGGACACTCTGGACAAATGGCCAGAAAAAGTCCGCATTATGCAAGCCAACTGGATTGGCAAATCCCACGGCGCGTTAATGCGCTTTGATCTTGAAGGTGTTAGCCTTCCTGAAGGTACAGATACATTAGAAGTCTACACCACTCGCCCAGACACCATCTTTGGCGCAAGTTTCTGTGGGCTTTCTGCCGGGCACCCGATTGCTGAAGAGCTAGCCAAAACCAATCCAGAAATTGCAAGCTTCATCAAAGAATGCGCAGGCCTCGGCACATCAGAAGAGGATATTGAGCGCGCTGAGAAAAAAGGTATCGACACTGGTATCAGAGCCAAACACCCGTTTGATCCGTCTATTGAGCTGCCTGTCTATATCGCCAACTTTATCTTGATGGATTATGGCACCGGCGCCATTTTCGGGTGCCCAGCGCATGACCAACGCGACTTAGATTTCGCCCGCAAATATGAACTCTCCGTCACCCCCGTTGTGGTGCCTGAAGGTGAAGACAATTTCACCATTGAAGATGAAGCCTATACAGGCACAGGCAAACTCGCCAATTCAGAGTTTCTAAACGGCAAATCAATTGAAGACGCCAAAGAAGAAATCATTTCTAAGCTGGAAGAAGCGGGCCAAGGCAGCCGCCAAACCAACTATCGCCTGCGCGACTGGGGCATTTCGCGCCAACGCTATTGGGGTTGCCCAATTCCGATCGTTCATTGTGATGACTGTGGCACAGTGCCCGTGAAAACTGAAGACTTGCCGGTGAAACTCCCTGATGATGTGAGCTTTGACAAACCTGGCAACCCACTTGACCATCACCCAACCTGGAAAAACACCACCTGCCCGAAATGCGGCAAAGCTGCCCGGCGCGAAACAGACACCATGGACACCTTCGTAGATAGCTCCTGGTATTACGCTCGTTTCTGTGCCCCAAAAGCTGATACACCAACAGATAAAGAAACAGTCGACCATTGGCTCCCTGTTGACCAATATATCGGCGGCGTCGAACATGCGATTTTGCATCTTTTATATTCCCGTTATTTCACAAGAGCCATGAAAGCGGCCGGTCATATTGGTTTAAAAGAGCCATTCAAAGGCCTCTTTACCCAAGGCATGGTGAACCATGAGACTTATAAAACCGAGAGCGGTGAGTGGATTGCACCAGCTGACATTCGAATAGAAGACGAGGATGGCAAACGAGTTGCAACCGAGATTGAAACGGGTAAACCCGTCAAAATCGGCTCCGTTGAGAAAATGTCAAAATCCAAGCTTAACGTTGTCGATCCAGACGATATTTTGGGCCACTATGGCGCAGATACAGCACGTTGGTTTGTGTTGTCAGATAGCCCACCTGAGCGCGATGTTGTCTGGACAGAAGCAGGCGTTGAAGGTGCTGGCCGCTTTGTTCAGCGGCTTTGGCGCGTTGTTAGAGATGTGAAAACTCTCTTGGGAGACGAAACATATGCTGAACCAGCTGAACTTTCAGATAAAGCTCTGGATTTGCGAAAAGCGGCTCATAAAGCCCTTGATAATGTCTCAAAAGACATTGAAGCGCTCCGTTTTAACCGCTCTGTAGCCCAAATTTATGAATATACAAACATCGTATCAAGCAACTTGGCAGCCGCGAAAACTGATCTAAAACCTGATATGGCCTTTGCTTTAAAAGAAGCAACAAGCTTTCTAATCACCGCTTTTGGGCCTATGATGCCGCACCTGGCTGAACAGTGCTGGGCTCACTTAGGAAACAGTGAACTACTCGCTAAAACCCCATGGCCTGATGTCAATAAGTCACTTTTACAAGAAGATTCGATTACAATCGCTGTACAAGTCAACGGAAAACGCCGTAGTGAGTTGACTATTCCCCTCGATGCGTCCAAAGATGAGACTGAGAAAGCCGCTCTAGAACTAGACGGGGTTCAAAAAGCAATTGATGGCAAAAATATTCGCAAAATTATTGTGATTCCACAAAAAATCGTGAATATTGTAGCTAATTGATTCAAATTTTTGATTTGAGCTAATTTCAAAGAGAAATGCAGGATAGATGATGATGGGAAAACACCCCCAAACTCAAATAAGCAAAACACCAAAAATGAGCTTCAAAGCTGTTTCCTTGAAAGCAGTAATGATGGCACTCATGCTTAGCTGCACAGGCGCACTCCTCTCAGGTTGTGCCTTCAAACCTCTCTATGGAACAACTGCAACAAACGCACAATTGCAAGACACTCTGAAATCTGTATCTATTCCAGAAGTTCCTGGCCGCGTTGGTCAGGTTGTTCGCAATGAACTTATCTTCCGCTTTACTGGCGGGGGCCATGCAGATGCTCCTCAATATAGATTATCATTAGCAGTAAGAGAATCTGTAAAATCACAATTTGTACGCCGTGACGGTGACAGTGCAGGCCAATTTTTAGTATTAAATACGTCCTTCAAACTCTATAGAGTGGGAGATGATAAATCACCAATATTAGAAGGCGTTTCAGTAGCCCAAGCCTCTTTCACCGACAACACATCAATCTATTCAAATGTACGCTCTCGCCGCGATGCTGAAGACCGTGCAGCAAAAACTACAGCCGAAGATCTTCAAGTTAGAATTTCAGCATTCCTTTCAGGAAACAGCTAAACTCTACAATTTTGTTCTTCAATTTTGATTATCGTGAGTTAAAATGGTTGCTATAAAATCGAGCGACATTGACCGGCTCATCAAATCTCCAGCCAGCTATGATGCATATTTGATCTTTGGCCCGGACAATGGCCTTGTTTCAGAGCGCGCTAAATTTTTAAGTCAAAACTTAAGCGAAAAAGCAAAACGCCAAGGGGCCGAAACTGAACAAATCACCATTTTAAATGATGACTTATCAGCTAATCCTGAACGTCTCTCCCTTGATTTAAAAACCATTTCAATGTTTGGCGAGCGAAAGGTTTTGCGTGTCACCGCAGGCACCGCCCTTTCAGTAAACAATCTCGAGGCTCTATTAAAAGAAACACCTTTTGAAGCAGATCTAATCATCGAAGCTGGAGATTTAAAAAAGACGGCTAAGCTCAGAAAAATATTCGAAAGCGGTAAAACCACAGCTGCCATCCCTTGTTACACTGATAATAACGCAGCTCTTCATAAGCTCATCCAGGATATCTTAAATGAGAATAAGTTAGTCCTCTCGAAAGAAACCGAACAATATCTAATATCCCGTTTAGGTGCAGATCGCGGCCTTAGCCGTAAAGAAGTCGAAAAGCTAGCGCTTTATGCAATGGGTAAAGATCAGATCACCATTGAAGACATCGACAATATACTCAGTGACATGTCAGAAATAGCGATGGATCAAATCATTGCACAAACCCTGCTTGGCAATCCACAAATCGCATTAAATCAACTAAGCCGCGCCATTAGCACCGGCTTAAACCCAGCGCCAATTTTTCTCAGTCTTCTGCGTCAGCTAGAAAAATTACACAAAGGCGCACTAAGCATTTCAAACGGTGCGACGATTGATACAGTCGCCAAATCACAGCGCCCTCCGCTTTATTTCGAACGCCGCGACAATTTCATTAAGCAACTGAATATCTGGCATGAAGATCATCTTGCACACGCCATTCATAAAGTTCAAGAAATCATGGGCAAAGCAAGACGCCGTAATAATCCCACTCTAGAAATTTGTGAACTCGAACAGTTGCTATTATCCCTTGGCGGCTTTGCAAAAAATAAAAAACGCTAATTTATTCCAGCGCAAAGAAACAGCTATCTAAACGCCTCGACTGCATCTCCCAGCCCCCAAAGCCCAATTTCAGCCCCAAAGAATTGGTAAACAAATCCTTAACAAACGTGAATTGTCACCAACAGTTTTTCTATCTTGGCTCTCAAGAAATCTGAGAGCCAAAATTATGACAGATCATCCCACGACTTAAATTGAATGTTATTCAATAAGTTAGAGCCGAAATAGAGAAATGCTAAAAACAAAAAGATCTTACAAAAGGTCAAACCAACAAGCACTGCTAAAACATCAATGAGATGAAACTTTAACTCATCTCAAAAATGACAAAATCATAAAACTGACCGGGCAAGAAAATTAAAAATTCAAAAAAGTGAAACACCAAGAAACAAAGGGTTTCACTAATGAGAAGTATCAAAAACAACCGTTCATGCTGAATTCAGGTCAGATGAGGAAAAATAAGTTCGTCACCAGAATAAAACAGATGGCGATTAGGAAAACACAAAATCAAGCTTCGAGTAAAGAACCATTGTTGAGTTCAAAAATCGTCTTAGAGGGTAAAATCGATAATGAGTGATATGATTAGAAACACTGGTGTTTATCAACGCCTCTCCTCCAGTACCAATGAACTGGAGCGGATGTTTAAAGAAGTCGATGAGAAAAAAACACCAATCGACATTAAAAAAGTGCTCCTCATTATTGGCCTTGGTACCCTATCTTGGGTCTCGACCTATTCAGGCCTGTTAGAACTCATTACAGCAAATTCAGGTGATATCGGCTTCACCTATAAATTAGCAATCGGCTTTGCTGTTGCCATGCTTATGCTCATGATTGTTTACATCCTTGATCAGCTTTTCGCACCGTTGAACTGGGCTTTGCGCACCATCTTTGTTTTTGGCTATTTATTTCTCACTCTAATATCAATTGGCTTCGGCTTTGGCTTCTATTGGAAGTTTTTAGAAAGCCGGTCTGAAGCAACAAGATCAGCCGAAAGTGCCGTTGGACAAGTTCAAGGCTCACTTCAAGCCGGTCAATCAAGATTGGAACAATTAGAAAGCACACTTACAACCCTAACAGCGCTCTCGCTGCAAAAGGCAAACGAAGAACGCACAAAAGGCAATAGTTGCCCCAATTCTCGCCCGGGTGATGGACCAAGACGGCGCCTAAGAGACAATGACGCAAAGAGCTTCTCCTTTGCAGGAGACTTCGTCACAAGACGAGCACAAACGGTGGCCACTGAAATTAAGCAACTCAATGGAGATATGGCCAAAATTGCATCGCGTCATCCCTCAACGGTTGACCCAGCAACAGGCACTAGAAATGCGTTCATGAAAAGCCTGAACCAAAGGCTAGATCTAACGATCACTCGGTTTAATTCGTTCAGAACAGACCCACAGTTGAAATCCATTCGTAACAGCTTGGCTGAACGGTCTACAAAAACACAATTCCCAGATGGAAAGGGTGGTACCTTTAAATGTCCTGACAATCAACTTCAATCAGCTTTGAGGGGCGTTGTACAAGCTTTTGACCAGTTGCCTCTACTTGGCAAACCAAAAATCGCAGCTGTCGAAGGTTCAGAAGCAACCATCGAAGCCTTCCGCCGATTAGCCTCAACATTAAGAGGACTGATGGTTTTAAAAATGCCTCCAAGTGAAGATGAAATCAGAGAGGCTCGCCAAAAAGCTGTTCGTTCTGTTAATGGGAAAAAGCCCCCCTTACAACTAACAAATGTTCAAGCTGGTTTAAACGACAGGGATTACATTCCCCTCGCCATTGCTGTTTTTGTTGATTTTTGTCTCTTGCTGGTTTCTATCAACCGTCCGATGGATCGCCTGAAATCTTTAGTCCCTGTTATGAAAGACGCAAGAGATGGCCCCATAAGCGGCATTCTTTCAAGCTTCCACGCCACCCATTTTGCTGGCATTAGAGAAGAGTTCAGTCTCTTCCAGCATGTCGTATTTGATTGGGGCGGCCATTACTATGTCGCGATCCCCTTGGCATCAAATGATATCCAGGCCCAGTATTTAGCAAATCTTTTTGTCAGCCTGGAAGGACGTGGCATCGTCGACAGAGCCATCATTCCACCAACCTTTATCATCAGAGGTAAATTAAAGAAAATGGGCAGCTCATTTGCAGAGCACCGTGCATTCCGTCTCTATAAATTCAGAGACGGTGCCTGGTCCAATATCGTACTTGATGCCGTAATGGGAGCTGCCAAAGATGTAGCCATAGCAAATGCAAACCAGCGCAGCTTTGAAAAATACAATCCTGACTCTGATCAAAAAGACGGAAAGTCTGGCGAGAATGAAAAATCAGCCAATTTCGGGAGTCTTTTTGATGAAACTAGTCTCTTTGGCCAAAACGATCAGAACATCAAAGATAATACAATTGAAAACACATCCCTTTATAGTGAAGGGCAGGATGATCAATCCGTCATGGAATTACCGCGTATGCTGAGAAAAGTTGGTGGAAAAGATCAACCTCAATCTCATGGGGCCCAAACTCATAATAATGTTATTGCACCCGCTACATTTCAAAACACCGCATTCAATAACAAACGACAAAACCCGGTAAATCAACGAGCACCTTATCAAGGAGCACAAAATAGTGGACGCCATATGCCTCCATCAGAAGGCGGACAAATCCAAAGACCACCTCTAAATAATGTTAATCAAACGCCTCATTCAATAATGAGAGCAGATCAACCTCTTCAAAAGGCTTCGCAAGGAAATCAAGAAAGAGCAAATCAGCCATTTGTTAATAAACAAACTCCCTATAACCCCATTGGCATAAGACCAATTGATACCGAGAAAAAGCAGCCCGAGAAAAACGGACAGCCTCCTCAGATCACTGAAGAAATGAAACAACAAAGCGAAATCTTAAACAAAGAAACGAAAGATAAAGAGGCAGCACAAAAGGCAGAAGAAGCATCTGTATCTTTAACAAAGGAAGATCTGACCTCACAAGAGAATGTCGAAAATGAAAACATAGTTTCATTAGTGCATGAAGAACAAGAAAATATTTCTGAAGAAAACACTGAACAACAAAACGTAAAAATACTTAGTGAAACTGTGCAAACAACACAAAAAGCAGACAAAATAGAAGATTTAGCTCCTGCGGAACAGATCTCAAAAAAGCTAGAAGCCCTTCAGGATAACCTCACAACTTCAGAGGCTGAGAAAAACAAAAAGGCTATTACAGAGGTTAAAGACCCCAAAACGGCCGAAGAAGAGCCTGAATTAGCTCACATTGCTGTAGGAAAAATTACAAATTGGTTTGCCAAAGACAACAACTCAGCCCCAACAGATGAGAAGGGTAAAAACACAGATGAAGAAAAAGAAGTCTAATTTTTTTTAAAAATTGCTCACTTTTAGTTCACTCGGCAATCATTCATTAACCCCCATATTGTTATTGTGAATTTCAACAGATGGGGAAGCCACTTATAAAAAATGGCAAAGCCACTTCATACTGCCTATATCCAGAAAAGAAGGAAAAATAAAAAATGGGACTTATCAAAGACATCAGCAGCCCAACAGCGACAGACGATACTGCTGAGCTAAACTATTTCTTTGATATTCTAGACCATTTTATTGAAAAAATTTCTTCTGATCTCTCTCTTGATAAAAACTTAACCCTCATTGCTCGCTCACCAGAAGCAAACATTGCAAAAGCATGTATTCAATATCGTGAAAAATTTTCGCTTGCTAACATTGAGCTAAAAGTCATCTTTGCACAAATCACACCAACAGAGCAGCTCTGCGAGTGGTTAGAACCAGAAAACTCTCCCTGCGGCCTTAACCCAGAGAAAAACATTCGCTGGGGCAATAGACAAAACCTGGTAGACGCACACGAGCAATTAACACTAACCAATCAATGTAGCTGGTCAGGCGAATCTATGCGCCGTGAGGTCAGTTCAAGATTCGGTTTCTATATTTTTGATCAAGACTGCAAACAAGCAGCAATTAGAGGCGAGCGCGCTTTTAATGCTCTTTGGCAAATCTGCGACAAAATTCCGCAAGTTCATATCAAGCGTGCGAAACAAACCAGTGAGCAATCATTCCTTGGTGCCCACTCAAAATCAGGCTCATTTTCTCAAAATGATGTTCATTTCCTAGCTTCAGAATTTACCCGCCATTAAACAAAAAATAGTGCTTAAAAAACATTTAAATATCATATTTCAAATACATATTCTTTTATTAAAGATTTGATGGCAGACTAAAAACATCAATGAAATCCATTGACTATACTGCGTTAAAATTACCAATTCTTTTGTACGATTTTGCCTGTCATAGTCATGCATTTTAGGTAAATGAAAATGAATAATTTGAAAAAATTGACGTTTCTACTACTGATCTGCTCATTTGGATTATTTCCAGTAAACACAAACGCGGAAACGCAAGCGAAAGAAACAATTGAAACAGAATTGGTCTGCAAAGATAAAATCAAACTGATCGGCTTTCCAAATATTCTTGAATCAATAGCGAATATGCGTACCATTATCCAATGGTCAGAGCAGGTCAAAAAAAAATTTGATGAAGAATATGCCCAATGGCACAACGCCAAAAGCAAATCTGTCAAATGCAAAAAAGAAGGTAGTTCTCAATATTATACTTGCACTTTAACGGCCATCCCATGTGCGCGTAAAGAAATTAAAGCAGAGAGCAAAACCGAAACGAATTAAATTTCGTAAAAGAGAAAATATAAAAAAGGTCTGCTAAATTTATTTAGCAGACCTTTTTCTTTAATTAGTTATATCTAATTAAACATCAGATTGTGGCTCATCAGCCTCGTTTGAAGTAACCTTAGAAACATCCGCCTCCTCAGTGCTGTCCTCATTAGCCTCACCAGCCCGGCTGGCTTCATTCAATACAGTAAGGAGCGGCGTTAAACCTTCCGTATCAACAAGATGGAAAACCTCTAAATCCCGCTGAGCTTCCTCACTCCAGCCAACAATATCAAGCATCCGGCGCCCTTTAGAGAGCAAACCATGATTACGTATATGCTCATTTTCATCAACCCGGCTCCGGCTCTCTCGGGCTTCTTCCCGCCGCGCGCGTCTAAGCTCACGAGGTGTGAGAACCCGTATCAACTCCAAATCATCAAGCACACCTGTTAATTGATTAATCGCAAGCGCCCTCAATTCTTCGTCTTTATTATCCTTTGCCACACTATAGAGATTGGGAATTATAAAAAACGAGGTCCCCCCATGGTGAACCAAGTGTTTTCGAACCCATTCTATATCCGCCCCCGGTGCTCGTGAAATTGCAGTCTCTATCGCGGCAGTCAATTGTCTAATCACAGTCATATTCGGCAAATGCAACCGTGCCTGATTTCGCTCCAAACCATCCCGGCGCAAGGGCCCAGCAGACGGCGGATTAAGGGCCGTTAAAGCAAAAAGCCCTAAATCAACACCTAGTGTCGCCAAAAGAGCAATTAAATCCCTACCCGTAATTTTCGAGCCACCATCAGTTTTCCCACCTGCCACTTCACCTCCAGAAGCAACATAAGAAACAAGAGATGTAAAATAAGACCCCATATTAGCCCAGAGCCGCTTCACAGCATTCGCAACCCCAGCTGGCCCTTCATTAAAAGAAGCTTCTCTTAAATTTAGAACCGCAGGTTCGCCTGCTTGTGCTGCAGCCTGTCTTAAGCGCTGCGCCAAAGTTGGATCATAACAAGAAAACCCAGGCGCCCCAGGCGAAACAGAGACTGTCTCAGCCAAAGCAAGCATTTCAGTCGCCGTTGTTTTACCAAGTTCATTCGAGCGCGCAGCAATATTTTTAGCGTTCCCTCGAACGCCAGCAGCAGTTATTTCAAAAATCTTTTGGCGTTCAGCAACGGTTACCCCTTCAATACGAGCAACACTTAATCTCAGTTTTTCTAAATCAGCTTTAACCGGTGCAAGCCATGATGTCGAAATGCCATCTCGAAGTGAAGCAACCTGATCACGAACACTGCGCCGCGCATTATATAACGGGCCACGTCCAGCTCCTGAAGCACGGCCACAACTGCCCCCACTGCTTTCTTCACGCGCCATTTGTGTCTCAGACCAGCTCACAACATTATCAAGTTGAATTTTAACCGCATCAAGCCGAGCCGCTACAGCACCACCAGCGTCTCTAGCATCTTCTTGTAAACCTGAAAGGCTTGTCCGGGTCGCTTCTTCACCAGCAATCAGGCTCCACCAAAAACCATACCCAAAACCTATAGACCAAAGGGCTAAGAACAAATAAAGCGGTAGTGTAATTAGCCGTTCAGAAAATCGGCGTTGCGCCCCAAAAGTCTCACGCAAGGCCAGCCACATAAGAAAGGTCAAGGCCACAACAATAGCAATCACCAGAGCTTCATTAGAAACGGAAAGCCCGCCAGGCATAGTCCGCCCTTGCGAAACACCACTTGATTGAACACCTAAGATAAAATCACTCATCCCACTCCAGGTCGCATAACCTGAAATAACAAGCAGCATTAAAGATGCAATTCCTATAAGGGAGTTTCGACCAAAGAAATAATCAACAACACGCCCCCATCCAGAAAATTCAGTTCGTTTTTCTTTGATAACGGCCTGCTTATTTGACTGAGTTTGTGCCATTTCCGTGTCCCCTATATTACGCAAAACGAGAGACTAAACAGAGGTTTCGCTCGTTTAATTAACGATAATTGATAAACCACGACTAACTTGCGACGATACCATCGTCAAGCTGTTTACGGTTCGTAAGATAGATATGAGAGCAATTTAAAATCAAGCGTTGCCAAAACCGCTCTTAAATTCAAAATTTTAGTTCCGATAGTCAAAATTTTTCTGCGAATTTTACTTTTCAAACAAAAAACTAAACCTTAGTCCAATGAATGCTTAATAGCGTTCTACTTAAATCTAACAATCTTAAAGTTTTGCGGTTGCTAATAAGCAACTGAAGCAAAAATGCGGTTGCTGGTGGGCAACTGAAGCAAAAAAAAGTCATTTGGTCACATGTGAATTCAGCCTATAGTAAGGCAATAAAAGAGATACAAATCAGCCATCCAAGGAAGAAAGCATGCTCGAATATTTTGACGCTGTTTTATTAGCCCGTATCCAATTCGCCTTCACAATCGCATTTCACATTATTTTCCCAGCCTTTTCCATAGGTCTAGCCAGCTTTTTAGCAGTATTAGAAGCTTTGTGGTTAATCACAGGAAAAGACATCTACATTGATCTATTCCATTACTGGAAAAAAATCTTCGCCATTACTTTTGGTATGGGCGTTGTCTCCGGTCTTGTGATGTCATATCAATTCGGCACCAATTGGAGTGTCTTTTCAGATAAAACAGGCCCCGTATTAGGTCCTCTTCTTGGATATGAAGTTTTAAGTGCTTTTTTCCTGGAAGCTGGTTTCCTTGGAATAATGCTTTTTGGTATGGACAAAGTTGGTAAGGGACTACACTTCACAGCAACGGCCCTCGTCGCCATTGGCACACTCTTCTCTGCCTTCTGGATCCTTTCGGTTAATAGTTGGATGCAAACACCTGCAGGATTTAGTTTTAATGAAGTTGGTCAATTTATCCCTGTTGATTGGTTCGCAGTGATCTTTAACCCGTCTTTTCCTTATAGACTGGTTCATATGGTCCTGGCAGCCTATCTCACAACCTCATTTATTGTTGGTAGTGTCGCAGCGTTCCACCTTCTAAAAGATAACGCAAACAAGCACGCTCGCACAATGTTCTCACTCGCTATTTGGATGGCCACAATCGTTGCCCCAATTCAACTTATTGCGGGTGACATGCATGGTCTAAATACCATTGAGCATCAACCGGCCAAAGTCGCAGCTATGGAAGGTCACTTCCATACGCAAAAAGGAGCACCGCTTATCCTCTTTGGCTTGCCAAATATGGAAACCGGTAAGGTCGATTACGCAATTGAAATTCCAAAACTAGGCAGCATGATCCTCAAGCATGGTTGGGATGAAGAAGTAAAAGGCTTAAGCGAATGGCCCAAAAAAGATTGGCCGAATGTGCCCATAGTCTTTTGGAGCTTTAGAATAATGGTCGGCATTGGTATGGCCATGATCGGCATCGGTTTGGTTGGTCTGATTTTACGCATGACCGGGCGGCTTTATACACAAACTCTATTTCATAAAGCCTGTATACTCATGGGACCAACAGGACTTGTCGCCCTGCTTGCCGGCTGGTTCGTCACCGAAGTGGGACGCCAACCCTATACAGTCTATGGCATCCTTCGAACTTCAGAGAGTGTCTCACCCATTGCATCTCCAGGTATTTGGGGGTCACTGATAGCACTGGTATTTGTTTATTTTCTCGTCTTTACACCTGGGGTCATCTACATCCTTCGCCAAATGAAAAATAACCCGGCTGAAAATGCCCAAACTCAACATTAGAGCCTGTCGCACAAAAGTGGATACCGGTTTTGTGAAAAAAGACATGGCTTTTACAAAAAGATAGAGAGTGACTTTGAATTCAATAAAATGCGACACGCTCTATTAAGGAAACAAGCACATGGAATTTGATCTCGCCTTTGTATGGGCAATCCTCATCGCAGTAGCAATTTTGCTTTATGTTGTACTTGATGGATTTGACTTAGGAGTTGGCATCCTCTTCCCTCTTTTCAAAGAAAGAGAAGATAGAGATGTTATGATGAACACAATTGCCCCCGTTTGGGATGGCAATGAAACATGGCTCATCCTTGGCGGTGGCGGCCTCTTTGCCGCCTTCCCCTTGGCTTATGCAACATTACTCCCTGCTTTCTATGCACCAATCATAGCAATGTTATTAGGACTTATATTCAGAGGTGTTGCTTTTGAATATTGCTCTAAAGCCGGCGATGATAACCGTCACTGGTGGGAATGGTCCTTCGCAGCCGGTTCAACTGTTGCAGCCTTTTGCCAAGGCATCATGCTAGGTGCATTTATCCAGGGCATTGAAGTCACGGGCCGAAACTATAGCGGTGGATGGTTCGATTGGTTCACTCCCTTTTCGGCAACAGTTGGGCTTGCTGTGGTCGCCGCATACGCCCTCCTTGGAGCTTGCTGGCTCATCATGAAGACCGAAGGTGAACTGCAGCATGACATGTACCGGGTAACAATGCCCATCGCTGCAATCGTGTTTGGTTTTGTTGGGCTTGTCAGCCTCTGGACACCATTCCTAGATACAGATATTGCTGAACGCTGGTTCTCCTGGCCAAACCTAGCCTTTGTCGCACCCGTACCTATTTTAGTTTTAGGGTGTTGGGCAGCACTCTTTACATCAATCAAAACAAGACACGAATATTACCCCTTCCTCTCAACCTTAGGGCTTTTCATTCTTTCATATATCGGCTTTGCCATTAGTATGTTCCCCTATATTGTGCCACGTCACTTTACAATATGGCAAGCCGCAAACCCACCCGAAAGCCTCTCATTCTTATTGTACGGAACAGTAGCTTTACTCCCAGTGATCTTAGGCTATACAGCCTATGTCTATTGGATCTTCAGAGGCAAAGTCACAAAACACGACGGCTATCACTAGCGCAAATGCTTGTGGGCATCTGAAGCGCCACTAAGAGCGCGCGGTTGCTTGTAGGCAACTGAAGTGCCACTAAAAAGCGCTTGGAGTAGCCGTGAGAGAAAAAATGGAGCACTAAAATGTCAGATAAAGACGAAGAAACAGTCTTAAACGATCCCCCCAGATGGAGAAAACAAGCCCTTTGGTTTTTAGCCTTCTGGATAGGAGGTGTCCTCACATTGGCCGCTATTAGTTATAGCCTTCGCACACTCCTATCAATTCCATATTAATAAAAAAGCCCTCAATTTAAACAGTGAGGGCTTTTTTATTATTTCTTAGATAAGTCTTTGCGATGTTTTCGGTACTTTTCAACATCAACCAACTTAGGTTTAGGACGACCTGAATCCCCAATAACCTTATCAACCTTATCATTCCACCATACAGCAAATCGATTTTGATACGTCGCTGGATATAATTCTTCTTTAGTTTGCTCTCGTAGTGTCTCAACCTTCTTAGGCACACTTCCTGTCACCAAATCATCATGATCAATTGATTTCCTAATCGGCAATGGAATTTTATGAATAGCAAAAGCTTGATGACGACGATGAAAATCAGCAACCTTAACAGGCACAATCAGTTGAGGTTTTTCTTTTTTCTTAACGAGGGGCAAAGGAACTTTCTTAGCTGTTTGTTTTATAGATCCGGTTATTATTTCATCAGAAGCCAGTTGCTTTTTCTTTTTTAACTTGCTGTAAATGCCCTTGCGGATTAGCAATTCCTTTTGTTCATCCGTTGGTAAAACCTTAATAGTTTTTGTTGGCCGAGCCTTAGGAATAATCTTTTTAGGCTGAACAATTTTCTTTTGTTCCAAGATTTTCTTAGGTTGAATAAAAGGTTTACTCTCCAGCTTTGGCAACGGTTGCCGAGTGTTTTGTGCAACCCGTGTTTTTAAAACTGGCAGAGATGGAACCTTATTAAACCCGTGCTCATAGCGACGTTCAATGGAAGCAGCATCACTGTCAATTGATTTAGCAGGCACTTTGTACGCTATTTTTTTAATTGGTTTATTTGCTTTTATAGATGCAGTTTGCCACTGATCAGAGCGGCCGCGTCTCGTTTTCTTTGAAGATACATACTCATTCAACTGCGCAACATTACTCGTAGTTGAATCCAAGCGACCAATAGCTGAGAGCAATAAATGCGCGGCCATATATCTCTCAAATTTAGCATTTGCCGCTTGTACCTTTGCCTGAACCAAACGTTCCTGTGTATCCAAAACATCAAGAACCGTACGTTGCCCGGCATCAAGTTCCCGGCGCATACCCCGTGATGCTTCTTTTGCCGCTTTAATACGAACCAAACCTAAACGATATCTTTTCTGTGCAGTATGATAACTCTTCCAAGCAACTGTCGCCATTGCTTTAGCTGTTAGACGTGCATCACGTGCTTCATATTTTCGTTGTTGAGAAACATGACGGCTAACCTGGCTTGTAGCTAGAGCCTCAGGTTTGAAAAGAGGAACTGTAAAATTCAACTTAACAGAAAAATCACTATCATCACTTATCTGCTCACCATGAAAGCGCTCTTCTTTATAATCAAGGTTCAAATCCACACTTGGCAAAAAACCACCGTAAGAAGCTTTTAAAGAATGGTCAGCAGCTTCACTTCGGAAAATTGCTGCAAGTAATTGTGGGTTTTGTTGTTCAGCTAACATGATAGCTTCATTTAAACTTTTAGGTAACCGAGACGGCAATCCTTTAGGTAAAGTTAAACGACCAGCTTTACGACCAATGATCCGATTGAAATCAATTTCGTTAGTGTTCAAATTATCAATGGCTTGAGTATAAACTGACTGCGCTGCAAAATATTGGTCTTCAGCAATGGCAATATCTGTTCTCGTTGCTTCCCCGCCATCATAACGTGACTGGGTCGTTTTCAAAATTGTACCAACGATTTCCTGGTTTTTACGTTGTAATTGTACAATTTCACGATCACGAATAATCCCTAAAATCGCACGAACCGTATCAAGCAACAAAACCTGTTTTGATTCAACAAAACTATGTCCTTCAGCCTTTGCATTCGACTTAGCCTCTTTAAGGCCGTAATAATTTGTTCCACCTCGATAAATCGGTAAAGAAGCAGAAACACCATACTCACTACTATCATAGCTATTCCGGCTACCATTAAGCCGTCCAAAAGCGTTATCACGAGTATGACTAAAATCACCATATGCTTTTACAGACGGAAGGAATTTAGACCAGGCCTTGCGAACTGAGCTTTCAGCTGCATCCCGGCGTGAACGAGCGGCATCAACTTGTGTACCTTGCTCAACAGCTTCTCCAAGCAAATCATTGAACTGATCAGCAAAACCTAAACTTGTCGGTCCGAAAACTAAAAACAGAACGCCAAAAAGTCCAAGCGTAATCATACTCGTAAATAAAACAATTGATCGCCGCAAAACGAGGAACATCCCTAACTCCAAATAATAAATCCCCCCATAAAATGGGGTAAAACCTCGTTTTTACTTTACGAGTGTCATTATTAAATTTGGATTAAGTAAAATCTCATTTTAAAACAATTTTTCATTAAGAAAAAACTTAACGTTCTCCAAAACTGTTATCAAAAGCTGTAAAGATCGGTTTAAGTAGGTACCTAAGTACTGATCTCTCACCTTTAATCAATTCAGCCTGAACAATCATTCCCGGCAAAACAGGATGCTCAATACCTTTACGGCGGAAAATCAACTTCTCAAGCTGCAAGCGAACTTCATAATATTCTTCTTCCTTCTCATTCTTAAATGTCGAAGGAGAAACGCTTAAAACTTCACCGTCAATGGTACCAAATTCTTTTGTGTCAAATGCCGTGACAGTAATCCGAGCCTTCTGTCCTTTTCGAACATTAGTCACATCCTCAGGCTTTAATTTAACTTCAGCCAAAAGTTTGTTTCCCTCAGGCACCATCTCAGCAACCAAATCACCCGGATTGATCACCTCACCAACTGACTTAGGACTAACACTTTGAATAATACCAGAGATCGGTGCCCGAACATCAAGTCGGTTCACCCGGTCTTCAGCTTTACCAATCGCAGCATCAATTTCAGAAAGACTAGCCGACGTTTGCGCCAATTCACTAGACCATTTCTGCCGTGTTTTAGAAATTGCTTCAGAAAGCTGTAATTCAACTTCAGACAATCCATTTACAGCTGAAAGTAATTGACCTTCTAACTGAGCAACCCGTGCTTCAGTGTTGGCCACCTTTGCCTTCGCTTCAAGAAATGAATTCCTCGTTGTAAATCCGTCTTTCACCAAAGAATTACGCAATTGATATTGCTCTTTGTGAATTGCTAGCTGACTATTTAAACTCTTTACCTCTAGTTCAGTCGCCCTCACCTCAGCAGCTTTTTGATTAACACGAGCTGTCAGACTACCAATCGTGTGCTCTAAAGTCTTCTTTTCATCCCTATAGTTCGCTAAATGATCGGAGGTTAATTTAGGATGACTTTTTAAATATTTGCCAAAATTTGGCGTTTCATCATTTAACAAGGCTGACAAACGTATTTTAACAATATTAAAATTTACATAGCGCGCAGCCAATTGGTCTTGATCACTCACAGCAGCAGCTGGTGTGAGTGAGAGAATTACATCACCCTTTTTAACATGGTCACCAGCACGATATTTAATTGTTTTAACAATTCCGCCTTCAAAATGCTCAACACGAACAACCGATCCAACGGGAACAATTTTCCCCTCAGTCATCGCAACTTCATATAAAGGAGCAATAGCTGCGCCGCCTACAGCAAGACAGAAAAACAGGCACAAAAAACCTGTCATACGAAGAAAGAAATAATCCCATTCTCCGCCCTGTATATCAATTGGCAATGCCAAATTTTTTTGCTGCACATGTGTCATAAATTAAAAACTATTCCGCATAAAAACTAAATCAAACCAATGTGTAATAAATAAAAGTTTCAAACTACTTTAAAAAATAAACTTTTATTTATATTCAAAAAATTAACCTACCCAGTATTCTGCGATTTATTCATCGCTTCAATGTAGGCCTCGATAGGAACATCATTCACCAAAGAGCCTGCATGAAATTGCAAAACACGGTCACAGGCCTTGATATGGCTTGGACGATTGGTCACTAAAATAACCGTCTTTCGACCTCTAAATTCATCAAGTTGGCGTATAAAGTGTTTATCTGCCAGGTGATCTAAATACACACCAGGATTATCCATTAGTAAAAACGGTCCATCGATTAAATAGGATCTAGCAAGAGCCACAGATGCCATACAAGATTCGCTCATGCCATTTGTTTCATGTCTCAATGGTTGGTCAAGACCACCAGCCAAAATTGGGTGATCTTTCTTAATCCCTGCTTCTTCGAGTGCTTTTAAAATATCATCACGCTGAGATACCGGATTACCAAGCAACATATTTTGAGCAAGTGATCCATAAAACAACGAAATTTCTTGTGGCATGTACCCCATGGAAGACCGAACTTCACCAACATCCAATTGTTGAATATTAATGTTATCCAAGAAAATCCGCCCAGCTTGCGGCTTATAAAGTCCAAGCATCATTTTCAAAATTGTCGATTTACCACAGCCTGTTGCACCTGTGATCGCAATGATTTCACCATGCTTAATTTCGAAATTAACACCCTTCAACGCCGGTTCAGAACGTGGACCATATCTAAAACTAACATTTTCAAATTTTACATTGCCCTCAAATTTACGTAATGAGTTCGGCCGACCTTTAAACCGTCTTTCACGTTTAATCGTCATCAACCGGTCAAGTTGTTTCACTGTTTGCTTTAACTGGCTTATCCGGTTTAAAGAAAGAAAAGCGATTTGAATGGGAGTTAAAATTCGCCAAACAATCATCATGATGGCAATCAAGGCACCCGTATCCATCGTTCCATCAATAACGTAATAAGCCCCAAGAGAAATGGTAGCCAATCCCGCCATCATAACCAAAATTTGAGCACCAGCCTGTAAGGACGTTTCAAAGAAACGAGCCAAAAACATACTATGAGCAGAAACTGTTGAAACCCTTGTGTGCCGTGCTAGCCAAAGCTCTTCTGCTCCCAATTCTCGAATAGCTTGCATTTTATTGGCCAGTTCCATAGACATCCGATTAAACTGAGACCGGTCATGTCCAGATTTCCGACCACGCTGGCGAACAACAGGCAAAGCCAACATTGAAATCACACCAAAGATAAATAGCAAAACAAAAGGTATAAGAGCTAACCAACCAGATAGATATGCGATCACACCAAAAAAGATAAACAAAAATGGCAAATCAAGCAGCGTGCTTGCCAAATTTCCTGTCAGCAAATCACGTATAGATTCAAACTGCCTAAATTGAACGATCTGCTTGTTCACAGAAGCTGATTCAGTCATCTGCAAGGGAAGCGTTAAAATCTGTTTGAACACATGATTGGTAATTTCTGCGTCGATCCGCGCTCCAATAAAAGCGATAATCTTACCTCTTTCACGCCGAATGAGAATCTCAGCACAAACTGCCAACAGAATTCCAACAAAGAAATACCCCAAGGTATCAAGCGCTTGACTACCAATCACTTTATTATAAACATTCATTGTGTAAATCGGCGTCGCAATGGTTAGAATATTCGCTATGAAAGTTAAAAACAAAGTTGCCATAATAGGACGCCGCATTTTCTTTAGGGCACCATTAAACCAAGAGCCCGTAGCAACATTTGCAACACCTAATAAATTTTCTTCTGCCTGAATGAGATAAAGGTCTTTTGCTTTCTTTAATTCAGACCATTTATAAACTCGGTCCCCTTCTGCATCAAAACCTTTAAATGTCCCATCGTCTAACGCATCAGTTAAAAGTATAGGTCCATCTTTAAAATCAAGAATGCACGGAAAAATATTCTTGGCATACTTTAAAAAACGAACATTCTTACGCTTTGTTTGTTGCCCAATACGCAAAAGAACAGCTTGTAATGCATAAATATCATCTAAAGATTCAAGATGCGGCAATGCTTCCATTAAATGGCGCTGATCGCCACTCCAGGAAAGAATTTCAACCAACCGGTGCAAACAAATTTCATAAGGGGTAAAGTGGGCTTTACCGTCTTCAGTTTTCGTCCCATACTGTTGTTGCAATAATAAATATTGCTCATGCACTTTATTAATTGCAACCTCATCATCACGAATAAGAGTGTGATGTAAATGAGAAGGAATTTTTCCTGTTAAATCTGACATCTTTATGCCTCCTTAGGAAGTGCCGAACTTCCTTGTTGAGCATATTGATGCCGTGGTGTCCCACCAATCTGGGAAATCATACCATCTTCAAAACTATACAGACGGTCCGTCAAGGGAAAATAAGAAGGCCTCATTGTTGAAATGACAATCGTCATATTATGACGCAGCGCCGAAAGACATTGAACAAGCTTTTTATCCGCTGAGTTATCCAAAAACATTTGCGGCTCATCTAACACAAGAATTTTTGGTAACATAGCAATAGCACGTGTCAATAAAACACGCCTGATCAACCCCTGAGGAAGCTTCTCCATTGCCCCATCACCAATCGGTGTGTCATACCCTTGTGGCAAGCAATTAATATCATAATCAACACCAGTCATCTGGGCCGCCCAACGAACTTCATCAACAGTGGGACCTGTTCCAAACAAAGTAAAGTTTTCCAAAATTGTTCCGTCAAACACACTTGATTTTGGTCCAACCATAACAATGCTCCCAGGATTACCATTACGATAATGCTCAACATTAATATTGTTATAAATAACATCCCCAGACTGAGGACTGTGCAAACCAGTAATAGTTTTCAAAAACAATGATTTAGCTTCATTATCCGGACCAGTAATACCAAAACATTCAAACCCATCAATGGTTAAATTAACAGAGCCTAATAGAGGTGTGTTATTTTCTTGATAACTGACATTCATCAATTGAATGGTAGGTGGGCCTTCTCGCCCATCTGTTATAAATTCGGTTGTGCGCTGCTGAAGACGAAATAAATCAGCTGCCTCTTGTAAAGCCAGTTCCAATTTTTGAAATTCAGACCACAAACCTGCAAACCGCACAACAGGTTGTATAATGCGACCAGAAAGCAAAGTACAAGCCGCTAACGTGCCAATTGACAGATCACTTACAACAGCAAAGATCGCCCCAACTGAAACGGTTGCAATAATAGTCACATTGCCTAAAATAGCACTAACAGATTGCGCACTTGTTGACGCCATAATAGTCCGATAATTCGTTACAGCACGAGCATTCTGCAAACGCTCAAAACGGCGCAACATAAAAGGTTCCATAGCAAAACCTTTAAGGGTGATAACCCCATGCAAACACTCCGCTACAAAATCATAAGTTCGATTATCTTGCACTTCACGAGCTTCAAACTGTTCCCCAAGCTCACGTCCATATCGAAGAGTAAGCCCAGCAAAAATCAACAAAACACTTAATGGAATGAAAACTAGGTAGCCCGCTATCAATCCCATTGTCGCAATGAGAATAATAACAAAAGGCAAATCAATAATGAGAAGACTATTTGGTCCTCCAAAAAAATCAGCCAATCGAGAAATAGAGGTTAATCGATCAAGTTGCGTTTGAGTTCTATCGTGACCAACGATTTCTAAAGGAGCAGTTAGTAATCTCTTAATAGCTAGTTGACCAACAGTCATCTGAAACTGTGTAGCAGCCCACCCAAGTGTATAAGCACGCCCAAGACGCAATAAAAATTCAAGGCCAAGGATCCCAACAAAACCTAAACCGAGTAATAATAGAGTGTTCAATGATTGGTTAGGAATAACTCGATCATAAACCTGAAGAATGAGTATCGGTAGCCCAATACCCAAAACATTAATGATAATTGAAGAGATCCATATTGTAGCAGGCATCTTCAATATCTCAGTACCAGGAATACCATGAGCTTTTAATCTATTTATATTAATCGGCCACAAACGATCACGCACACCAGATTTCGAAATCTTAGTGTCTTGAGCCTTATCAGCCTGAAAATCATTTTTTTTAGTCTGCGAACTCACCATTTGAATAACTAAAACTCTAAATCTAAGGCTTAAAAGCCATACTGTTATTGGATCCTGGGAAAATCCCGCCAAATAAGAATGACAGTACTTGTTTTAGAAAGTTTTAATTTTTTTAAATTTCAGTAACTTATTATCAGCAAATAAGATTAAAATTGTAAATAAATCGAGCAAATCCAGTAAAATTTTCAAAATGAAACACAATTAAAGAAAAGGTCAAGAAAATATAGTTATATTAATATGTTAGCATATTTTTAACCATAAAATCACTAACCCGTCCTTAAACGGACATAAGTAACCCTCCAGTAACTAAAAAACACCATCATACAACAAAAGTCCGGCTCTCCCTTTGAGGCCGAGCGTACTTAAGTAATGTTTAGGGTTATGTGATGAGTAAAAATAATACAACAAATGGCACAGGTGATAAGTCACAAGAGTTAAACGGTGCTGGAAAAGACCAATCAGCGTCCTCATCTGCTCAAGGCCAACGTGATTATGAAAATTTAATCAACAAATCTCTAGAAGAGCAAATCACAGATACTTCAATATCGAGAGCAGATATTACAAATCCTAATCTACATTATGGAATTGAAGAAGAAGTCGAGAAAATCAACGATGCGCTCCCAAAATCAACAAAAAAAGAAAATAAGTATCTAGAACAATCTGAAAAATCAGATGCAGAGCAAACAACAACAAGGTTAGCTGATGAACAAAATTCACAGCGCATAGAAGAATTAAAGTCCGAAGAACTTGCAGGAAATGATGTACCGCAATCTCCTGGTAATTTAGAAAAAGTCGAAAGCTCAGATAAAGCAGGCCCAATAGACACATTACCCGAGGAAGAAACAACACCTGATGGAAGTGCAACTGACGGCAATAACATTCCTGAAACTGGAGAGGAAACAAACACTGGCGGATCGACTTCACCTCAACCTGAGGAAGAATCTTTTAACCCAGACTTAGTTGCAACAGGTAACAGTGTTGATGAGAATTCAGCTGAAGGTACTGTCATTGCAACTCTTAACCTTGAGGATGCAGCAGGTTCTGTTTTTATTTATTTTATCTCTGATGAAAATGGCGCACCTGTCACCAATAGTAATTTTACAATTGTTGGCAATGAGCTTGTAGTTTCAGGCACAGCTGACTTAGATTTTGAATCTCTTGAGTCTCATAACATCTTCATCACTGGCATAGATGGAGAAGGAAACAGTGTCACTGAACCTTTTTCCATTGAGGTCAACGACGTAAACGAATTCAGCGTCTCAGCGATCACAGACACCGACAGTACAACAAACGCTGTCGACGAGAACGCAAGCATCGGGACATCAGTTGGCATCACAGCCTTCGCATCAGACGCAGACGGCACGAACAATGGCGTAACTTACAGCTTAAGTGACGACGCTGGCGGACTATTCGCAATCGATCCAAACACTGGCGAAGTAACAGTTGCCGGTAATATCGATTTTGAGACAGCCACAAACCACAACATCGAAGTAACCGCCACCTCAGACGATGGCTCAACCTCAACTCAGAACTTCGCCATCAACGTCAACGACCAAGACGAGTTCGACGTCTCAGCGATCACAGACACTGACAGTACAACAAACGCTGTCGACGAGAACGCAAGTATTGGCACATCAGTTGGCATCACAGCTTTTGCCTCAGACGCAGACGGCTCTGACAATGTAACATACAGCCTAAGCAACGACGCTGGCGGACTATTCGCAATCGATCCAAACACTGGTGAAGTAACAGTTGCCGGTAATATCGATTTTGAGACAGCCACAAACCACAACATCGAAGTAACCGCCACCTCAGACGATGGCTCAACC